>QNBN01000022.1 GCA_003645695.1 Spirochaetota bacterium
AAACTAATAACCCCGAATTTGTATTAGTTGATATTAGAAATAAAGTTGAGTTTGAAAAAGGTCATTTAGAAAATGCTATTAACATTCATACCCCAGATTTATTAAATGAAACCAATACGAAGGTATTTAAAGAATTAAAGATAAAGAAATTTTCCGAAAAACTTTTATTGAGAGAATTGATTCTCCATATAAACTATATTTCAAATAAAATGGAAGATGCATCGGATAAGCTTGATATAATTGCCTTAAAGCTTAAAACTTGATTATGCTTTAAATTAAATATTATATGAAATTACCTTAAAACGGGCTTTTCCCCTCTCAGGATAGGCAATGAAATCCATTTTAATTTTGAGCTAATCGAGAATTTCTCTAATATATAAAAAATTAAAGGATTTCCCTCTTTGATCTATAAAGGCTCAGAATAACAGTAATCTACCTTTTGGTGTAGTTTACATCTTATTTTGCAAAAACCAAATTTTAAGAAATATGATCCCTTATATTATTAGGGGGTTTTTACCTAAAGCCATTACTTCTCTTCTTTTTTCTCCAATTCGAGTTGAGCTATTGATAGTTTTGCAATTGGAATTCCATATGGTGAGCAGCTTACATAGTTTAACCCTGCCTCTTTGATAAATGGTATATTTATAGGTTCTGCCCCCTGTTCACCGCAAAGGCCCATAACAATATCCGGTCTTGTAAGTTTTCCCCGCTGTGATGCAAGCGAAATTAATTCTTTAACAGGTTCGCTCAGGATCTTAAATGGATTATGTTCTAATAGGTCAAACTCATTGTAATCAGAGAAAAAGTTATTAAAGTCATCTCTTGATAATCCGTTTGTAGTTTGGGTCAGGTCATTTGTTCCGAAGCTAAAAAAATCGGCATACTGAGCTATTCTGTCAGCATGTAAAGCTGCTGCTGGTAATTCTATCATCGTTCCAACCTTATAATCAATAGGTTCGGCTTTAAAGCTTTCCCTTACACTCTTTTCTATCTCCTTTATACCAACGATCTGTTTACCTTCAATCTTTTTACCGTACCTTATTGTTTTTATCTCATTAGAACTCATAACTATAGGGATCATTATCTCCGGTTTAACATCTATACCCTCTTTTTTTAGTGAATAGGCAGCTTCGAAAATCGCCCTGGTTTGCATATTGTATATTTCAGGATAGGAAATAGCAATCCTGCATCCCCTATGACCTAACATTGGATTAAACTCTTTTAGCATATCACATCGGATTCTAATTTCGTTTTCATCAAGTTTTGGATTTATCTTTTTCATAAACTTTATAAAATCATTCATACTTTCCTTTGTATGAGGCAAAAACTCATGAAGAGGAGCATCCAGAAGCCTAATTGTAACAGGTAGGCCCTCCATTATTTTAAAAAGTTTATAGAAATCAGCTACCTGCATCTCTTCTAATTGATCGAGGGCTTTGATACGATCCTCTTTGGAATTGGCAATAATCATTGCTCTAAATGTGTTTATTCTCTTTTCGTTGAAGAACATATGCTCGGTCCTGCAGAGGCCAATCCCCTGTGCTTTGAAAAGTTTTGCAAGCTGGGCATCTTTTGGTTGATCTGCATTCGCATGAACATCAAACTCGCCTATGTTATTTTGTACGATCTCTAAAAACTCGAGCAATCCACTTCCCTCGGGTGATGGTTCAATTAAATCAACCTTGCCAAAATATATCTGTGGAGTGTCATAATAAGGGACATTTAAAGAAATATAGTCCCCTTCTTTTACCTTTTTCCCACCAATAACAGCATAATCTTTTTCAAACTTTATGTCAGGAAATACAAGAGCTACTTTTCCAAGGCTTCTGGCTACAACAGGTGCGTGGGAAGCATAACCACCTTCTGAAGTTAAAACACCAGAGGCTATCTCTATTGCCTTTACATCTTCGGCAAATGTGGCTGGCATAACCAGAATAAAGTTTGTATTCAGGCTTCCCTGTATTGCTCTTTTATATGCTTTTATTAGTTTTTCAGTGGAAAAATAGACCTGTCCAACTGCTGCGCCTACTGAACCAGCTATCCCTCCTTCAACACTTGGTAACTTTTTCGCGCTCTCCAGGTCAATAACAGGATGTAAAATTTCTGATAGGCGCCCGGGTTTTATAGATTTAATTACAAACTCATCATCTACTATATTTTGAGAATGAAGGTCCAGAAGAGTTCTTATTTCTGCTTGCGTAGATTTATTGGGAACAGCCACCTGATCAATCACCCATAGTTTCCCATTTTCCACTGTAAATCTAATTTGCCTTATTTCTTTAAAGTATTTTTCAATATCCCTGGCAAGTGTTTTTAACACATTAAGGTACTCTGAATCCAGCTCAAGGATTGGTTTCCCTTCACCAATTGCCTCGAAAGCATTTATGAAAAATTGCCCGCTTACCTCTCTATCTCCGGTTACAATATTTCTGGTATAATAGCTTCCAAAATAACTTTCCTCGCCGTAATTTCCAAAGGTCATTGCCTGAATTAACATGGAGGAATCGATGTTGCTGGTACTTTCCTTGAAAAAATTGTAGAAAAGTTTTAAAACAAAGAGAAGCTGATCATATGCATTGCTAAAAATCTCAGGAGGATAGAGAGTTTTGGCCTCTTCTATCTGTTCCTTTGATTTTTTTTGTTTTTTTGACTTTTTTAATCCATCGTAGAGAATGTTGAGTTTTTCAAGTCTTTCAGGATCAACTGCTGTTCTTTTCTCTAACTCAATAATCTTTATTATGACATTTATATATTCATGATAGGCAAAATCTTCACCGACAAAAGTTGCAAAACCACCCACTGTTTTATCACAGAGGCCAATATTATGTATCGAAAATGCATGAATCATATTTAAAACCGGGCTTTCAACAACTTTAATGAGAAGAGGATTTTTTTCGTCGTTGTACTTTTTGCCCAGAATTCTTTCAAGCTTTTGAATTGGTTCAATGATAAACTTTTTTGCTTCACTGGATGACTCTGAAGAAGATTTTATAAGTTCGGCAAGTGAATCGTTTGGAATTATGAACCCCGGTAGAATTGGTGCCCCCAGAGAGGCTAATTCCATTACTCTTTTGCCTCTTATACCAATTTTCTCCTGGATTTCAGGATCATCAATATACTCTGTACTGCTAAAAAAGTAGTATTTCATCATATTTTCTTACCTTAATTGAAATTCATTTTTATACTTTATATTTTATAATATAGCCATTTGTATAAAGCAAAAATTTAAATAAAGCAATAACCCAACTTTTACGATATGGAATAGTTATACCCCTAAGAATATTTTAATTTATCGATTATCTATAAAAAGTCAGATATAGCTATCCCCATTTTAACCATGTTTCAACAAATACAAACTTTTCATATTAGATCATTATTGGACACATGTCATTCCGAGCATAAAGCCAGGATTTTTACATTATGAATTGTTTTCTTTGGCTTGACTAAATAGCTAAAATAGATCTAGAACCTTACCAATTCCGCCTTTAAGAAATGCCTCAAATCTCGGACTGGCCCCTTCAAAAAGATATCTTTGAAGTTTTGAAACATCCTTTATATTTTCACCAACAACACTGAAAAATATTAGCCCACCATGTTTTACCTTTCCCCATTTAAATAGGGCATTTATATCATTTATTCTTTCATTATCATACCAGATCATAACATCGAGATCTGGGTATTTGGATTTATAGCTTTCAATTATCTTTTTCCACGCTTCAACATTACCGTTGTGAAATAGTTCGTTGGTCACCTGTACTGAGTATCTGGGGGTTGCCCTTCTTCGAGGAGCAGCGGCTTGAGTTACAGGTGCTTCTTCCTTTTTTTCTTCAACCCCTAAATAATCTTTCTTTGGTTTTACTTTTTTCCTGTAAAGAATTTGAATAAAATCTCTAATTGCGGATTCTGCTATATTTCTGTTTATTTCTGCCTTTTCATTCTGAGTGTTTGTATTCGCATATATTACTACCAGCTCATCAGAAATGAGGGGTAATATAATTTCCCATTGCGACTTCTTTTTCGGGTTAATTACAAAAACTCCTTCTTCAGGATTATAGTACGTCATGATAAATTGAATGTTTCCCCATTTTGAAATGCTGTTGGAGATATTTTCAATTCTATCTTTCTCAGAGATATTTTCCTCAAGGTTATGGGAGATATATCTATAGCCAAACTTGTCAACGGCTAATGCATTTATAATGGATTTAATCTGATGTCGCCCAATCTCTTTTTCATCGAGAGAATCGTTAATGAGATCAGCAAGGTTTTCACCCTCAGACATCTCACTCAGGTATCTTGAGACAATCTTAAAATGGCGGAGGGCGGTATTAAATCCCGCCCTCGTTGATAAAAAATTTAAGTCATTGGTCATTTTTATAGCTCTTTCAAATCATCTAAATCAGATTTTTTCTTTTTGGGTGTTACATCTGCTTTTCCCTTGGCCTTACTGGACCTTGAAGTTTTTCCTTCTGATTCTTTCATGAGTGATTCGGCATAGGACATAGTTGGTTCACCTGTAGTTTCATCGGTAACTGCGAAACTCTGATTGATATCCTCTCTGATTGTTGATCTTCTCCTTGTAAATGACGCAAATGCAGCATCCTGGAAGCCTTTCGATACGCCATGCAAGAACTCATTAAGAACATTTGCCATACCGTTTAAAGTGAATTTCTTCCTCTTAATGCTTGTGATGTCAATATCAAGGATCAGACCAGGCTGAATATGATAGGGGTTAATTAGATAGTCGAACTCTTCAAACTCCTTAATAAGAAAATCAGTTCTTTCATCGAGTAAAACCCTCATCCTTGGGTTTTGATAGCCATAGATCTTTTGTATTTTCTCTTTATTTTTTCTCAACATCTTCTTTAAAAGAGTTTTTTCATAAAGATAGGTATTGTTGAGTTTCTCAACATCGGTATCATCTGCTTTGATATGCATAATTTCATTCCATGTTTTTTTCATATCTTCGTACAGAGGTTCACCTGTTACACTCTTAATCTTTCTTTTGATTTTATTTTTCATCCTCTTGGCTATGTCATCAAAATCATTGACTTTGAGGAATTTTTTATTGGATTGATATACCATTTCTGTAACATCCCACAGGTGTTCTATCTCCTTTTTAAATTCCTCCATCTGCTTGTCATAAGCCTCTCTCTCTTTGAGCAGCTGTGCTTGATCGTAGTATTTTAATCTTATCTGATACCTTTCATCGGGGAGACTTGTAGGATCTGTATCTTCGTATTCCCTTATGATTACCTCTCTTGCATTTTTAAGGTTTTCGATATACTGGTATCCCATCTTGCTGGTATCAAGTATTGATGTTAAAGAGTTAACAGCAGTGTTGAAACCCCTGTTTCTGATGTTTTCCATATCAACAATCTTCTTTAGATTCTCACGAATATTAAGAGGGTCATAGTCTTTTTGATCGATTTCAGCCCTTAAACCCTCAATCTTATCCATAAGGCTCTTGGCAAGGAAGGTATATCTCTTTGACTTTTCATCCTCTTTATCATCATCTGTGTACTGGGGAACCCTTTTCATCTTTTCAAACATAATTTCCCCATCGCTTAATTCTTCTTTTCCCTCATCAACCAGTTGAGCCTTAAACCGCTCAACTTCTCGATCTATTAAATCAAGGATTGTTTTGGAGATTTGGTCCTTTATCAGATATTCAACGGTAACCTGATAATGAAAAATGGGGCTGATTAGCTCAGAGTCCAGAATATTAACTGATAGTTTTACATCCGTTACAGTTTTCGGCTTGTATACATTATCCTTAAATGCACATTTAACAATTGAATATGCATTTTCACCTCTGATAAACGCGCCAACATCAGTTTTCTGTCTTAAAAGGGCATTTGTTTCATTCTCAAGATCATTTAAACCCCTCTGAATATGGCCCTGCAGATGTCCGTACATGTTTACAATGGATTTTTCGATCTCACCA
The DNA here is from genome assembly GCA_003645695.1 of Spirochaetota bacterium. GTDB lineage: Bacteria > Spirochaetota > B62-G9 > B62-G9 > B62-G9 > B62-G9. The sequence continues at coordinate 5,945 of QNBN01000022.1, forward strand.
GTATTAAACTTGTCTGCTCCGCCGATCTGATCCAGCATTTCAGCTATTTCTTTTGGTGTGTATCTTGCGAGGGTTTTCATCTCCTCTTTGTCGACAAAGTTTCTAATCTTCTTCGCCATCTCATCTTCAGCTGTCACAATGTAACGGTTGAACATGTTCTGAAAGTTCTGATTGAAGTAGTTGTAGAGTTTTTGCTTCAGGCCCCCCATTACCTCTAGTTTCTCAAGTACTTCCTTCGGAAGTTTAATTGCAATCTCTTTTAATACCCTTTCTGTTTCATCTTCTATTAATCGTCTATACTCTTCATTCTGATTTCTTCCTTCCTGAGCCAGGCTGTTTCTTGAACCAACAGCAGAGGGTTTTGAAGGGTGAAATACATTTGGACTTCTTGGAAGATCGCCTGCCATAATTTTCTCCTTTCTAAAATACTAAATTGTATTTACTAAAATCATTTAATTATAATTGAATTATTAATTATTCAACTAACTATCAATGATAAATTATTATATCCATCTTGTAAAGATAAATCCAGAAAAAAATTCAAAGATGATATATAAATTGATAAACTACTTATTTAAATCTTTTATGAGATTATCAAGCAATTTCTTGAAATTTTCGCTATAAGTTTTATTTTTCATTTCCATTAATTTACCAAGAATATCACTTTTAGTTTTATTATCTAAATTACCAGTTTTTATCCTATGCTGTAACTGACGATATTCGGGCCAGTCGCTATCGAGTTCTTTTTTAATAAATCTTTTAGCAATATACCAGATTGTATCGCCTTTTTTCACAGTGTAAACAGCGCTATCGGGCAACTTTAACCTGTTTCCAGGATATATCCAATTAGGGTCTTTGCCCAACTCATTTGGATTGTCTAGAGTCCTATAGCCGTTTGATTTAGCTATTTTATTGGTAAGTTTATAAACATCAAGTATTGTTATTTTAATATATCCCAGATCAAGAAATGTTTCTATTCCTTTTTTAGAAAGGGTGTCTTTTTTTATTCCTGTTTCTGATTTAGATGTTTCCTTTTCAGAGGATGAAGTTTTCTCCGCTGTCAATTCTTTTTTTTCTGATGTCTCTTCCATGCTTTTGTTTTTAGTGGAGGTTTTTTCCATATTGGTAGAGGAGGATTCTTTACTTGAATTAAAATTTTTTGAAATTGCTTTTTTCTCTTTGAGTCCTACAATCTTTATTCGAGAGCTCATAGCAAAGTACAGTCCAAGTGCCATTATAGCAGAAATAATAGGAATAATCATCAATACCAATTTTTTTCTATTTTGTTTTTTCTTTTTGGGAACCACTGTACCTGATATTTTCGTCTCAGTTTTGACCTGTCTGGATATTTTATTAGTAGGAGAAGTAATATCCTGGACTTTCTTTGTTTCAACTTTTTCAATTTCTGTAATTTCACTTATAGTTTTTGTTTTTAATGCTTCCGTAACAGGTTTGAAAAGGTCTTCTTTTTTTTCTCCAGATTTTAGAATGTGTTTTTTTGGTTTAGCAATACTGCTTTCCATTAAACTCTCTATAAGGTTTTCCAGCTTTGATCTACTGGTTTCGAATATATTTAGATTAGCCCCTGAAAATGCTCCTATTTCTCTTTCATTATCGATTGAATATTGATAATCTGTAGAACTAAGTCCCACTTTTGATAGCGAGAAAATAATTATTGGAAAATTTGAGTATATATTAGCCACTAAAGGAATAAACAAGTTGGGCTGATCAATTCTATTTATATGATTTTTTAATTTATCTTCAATTGCCAGTAATCTTTCGAGAACTTTTTTATTGTTCTTAATCAATAATGCATACTTTGCAAGATTTATTATTGAAAGAAGTAATATAGATGCCACCAAAGTTATTTTTGTACGTTTTAATAACCTTTCTGAAGCTTTCAGAAAGTTGTCTGCTAGTTTTTCATCACCCTTTAACTCTGATTTTAAGAATAACTTGAATGAATTACAAAGAGATGTTTCTTGTGTATTTATAATATTCTTGAAAAATGATAGGGTGTCATTGATAATGGTTTCAGTTTTTTTTATATCAATCTCTGAATCATCATTAAGTATATATGGTATTCCCTCTATTAAGGGATGATGATAAACTTTTTGCCGAATTTTATAAGTAATTTCTTTTGATGTCCGGCTAATATAGAAGGGTTTTTTATTTTTGGATAAACTATTTTTTGAATCTTCTATATATACACTTTGAGGTTTTCTCTTATTAGTGATTATTATTTCTTTTATATACTCTTTATTAGATTTCTTATTTTTAATCTTTACAAGACCATCCTCATGTGCTATAGAGACTTCATTTGAGTTTATTTCATTTGTAATTCGAAATAGATCCTTCTTTTTTCTAAAAAGATTTACAGTACACTCAATAACTTTATCCTTACTCTTTGGGATAATATCAAGTTTCTCATTAAGGATTAGCTTCCTTTTAAGTATCTTAACTAAGTTTTTGTCGGCTCCTTCTTTAATAACTGCCTTTATTAGATCAGGATCAAGCCTGTAATGTGCAAGAGTTTCAAAATAATTGTCCGGTAGTTCATCAGCAAAAAAATTGCCTCTATTTATAAAAATAATAGATTCTTTTATATGAATAAATCCAGAGTCTACGGAACTGAAAAAGTTATAACCCAGAAATAATGGGTCCAATTTTAATTGATTTTTTATGTTTTTTGCAAGTTCAATAAAATGGAGATCCTCTTTTTCCCTCTTTTTAAGATCAAAAATTAAGTTTTTATTGTAATGAAGGGTTAAATTTCCATCTTCAAAATAGGAAATGACAGCTTTGTTTTCGTTAGTCTTAAGACTATCAGATATTGGGTATCCTTCAGTTTTTATATTAAAACAATATAGGAATTTGAAAAACTCTGAGAGGCTCTTTTTATCGCCAACATATTTATTTTCATGTATGTTTTCCAGGTTTATGTTATCAGGTTCCACCAGGGGATTGCCTGTTAAGGAATCTGTGATTACAATATAGTATATATTCTTTTTTATGATGTCCGGCAGGAAAGGGGAGTTTCCTATTCTTAGAAAAGGCTTATAATCATCAGGGTCAGAGCCGAGATAAATTATATAGCATTCTCTATCGATGTGAAATACTCTTTCTTTAGGAGATATCTCCATGTTGGAATTCCTTTTATACTTTTTGTCATATTCATTAAAAAATAAAAGTATGGCAAAGCTATTTCTTTTGTACCAGCATCTTCTGGTCAAGCTAAACTGGGTATTTTACTTATTAATACCGGATTTTATTTTTTCAAAATATCAAAAGGTTAATCATTAATTAAAATAACTTTTTAATAGGTATAAAAACGAAAAGGCAAAATAAGGTTTTTATCATTACACAAAGTCTACTTGTCTATTATTAGTCTGGATTTTAAAGCTCTTTGCATTATTTAGATTTAAAAAATCTAATGTTTTAAAATATGACAGAAGCCTTTGTTTTTAATTTGAATCGCAAATCTTCTTGCTTAAAATATTTTGTTTGTTTCTAAGTTTATATAATAATATTATAACTTTTATTGAGAAAATATCAACAAAATCATATAAAATATGAGAATAAAATAAAAAATGATAAAAATTGTACTTTTCGATGAAAGATCCTGTGATTTAATTCCTGGTATTATTAATAATAAATCCTTTCTTGATCTTCCAATCTGGGGAAACTATAGATTTAGAGCCTTTGTAAATCATATTATTTCCCTATATGCTGATTTTGGGATTGAAGTTTCTATTGCAGAATGGGAGGGCAGGGAGAAAATAGCAGATATAATGAAAAATACTAATTCAAAAGGGATTTTTATTTCGAGAGTTTCCAGTCTGGTTTTTTCAGAACTAGAATATTTTGAGAAAATTGAAGATGGACCTGTTAAGTTAAGCATAAATAAAATTCCTACTGACTTTTACTACTTGCCTAAGAATTATTTTTTTGATGAATTTTTAAAAGACTTAACCCATATAAAAACTATTCAAGATCTATTTGGAAGATATCTTTTCGAAAGATTTGTTAAGATGGCAGATCGAAATGGTTACAGCTTTTTGATGCGCGATGGTTATGAATATTACAGAGAAAATATTAAAACTTTAGATTATTTGAAGAATAATGAAATACTTTCAATAATAGGAAATCTGTTATCCTTATCGGAAGTTGAAGCATATATTGGTGGTAATGTTAAAGCCAGCTATGTTGCTCCCGGAAGTAAGATTTTGGGGAATGTGTTAGATTCAGTTATTTTTGAAGGGGTTGAAATAGGAGAGGGGAGCCATATTGAATCATCTGTTATACTTCCGGGGAATAAAATTGAAGAGGATGTTATTATCAAAAACTCGTTAATCCTGGAAGGGGTCTCTAGATTTATTGGTAGGGGAAGCAGAATTGGAGATTTTTATGATGCGCAAAGAAGTATTAATCATGATATCAATCATTCCTACCATCTGAAAAATGGTTTAACAATAGTTGGGGAGGGGGTGAATATACCCGAAGGTTCTCGTATCGGTGCTTTTTGTGTTATCTGGGGAAAGGGAAACCCAGAAAAGAGAGTGGAGCTTAATGATGGGGAGTATTTGTTTATTGATAGTGACTAGAAGAGATGGAATCTTCTCGAGTTTAGTAATCATCCTACTTTCTGAGCTTTTCCTTAAGATCTTTGATCTCTTTTATAAACTTTCTGTATGAATCCGGATCAAGAGATTGGTTACCGTCGCTTAAGGCTGATTCAGGTTGAAAGTGAACCTCTACTATAATACCATCTGCTCCTGAAACAAGAGCAGCTTTAGACATGGGGAGCACGAGCTTTCTATTCCCTGTTCCATGGCTTGGATCTACGAATACTGGTAAATGTGTTTTTTCTTTCAAGATAGGGATTGCTGAAAGATCAAGAGTATTTCTTGTTGAAGTTTCGAATGTCCTTATCCCTCTCTCGCACAGGATAACCTTATCATTTCCCTGAGCAAGAATATACTCAGCCGAGAGTAGTAACTCTTTGATTGTGGCGGACATCCCTCTTTTCAACATAACGGGTTTTTTAACCTTCCCCAGCTCTTTTAGCAAGGTAAAGTTTTGCATGTTCCGAGCTCCAATTTGTAGTATGTCAACATATTCTGCTACGAGTTCTACATCACTTGGTGAAAGTACTTCTGATATTATATAGAGACCATAATTTTCTCTAGCCTCTTTTAATAATTTAAGTCCTTCCTCCCCCAGGCCTTGAAAACTGTACGGTGATGTCCTCGGCTTAAAAGCACCTCCCCTAAGTATGGATACTTTTGACTCTCTTATGAGATTAGCAGTTTTAAATAGTTGTTTTCTGCCCTCCACTGAGCATGGGCCTGCAATAATAGTAAATGATCCATTACCAATTTTAATCTCCGGCATATCAAAATCTTTAAGAGTTATTATGGTATAATTACCTTTTCGTTCGTAGCTGTAAAGAGGCAGGTGTGATTTATCCTTATCTTCAATACTCCCACTCGTGATATGTATCCTCTCAACCTTTTTTGATTCAGACCATATTGGATAGCTTCCAAGAATTTTTAAAAAGTTAGTCTGATCTCTTAATTCATCAAGGGCCTCGTTTATCAATTTATCCCTTCTATGACCTTCAAAGTCGAGGTAAAAGTAGTATCGCCATGGTTCTGTTTTATGTGGCCTGGATTCCAATTTTGTAAGGTTTATCCCGTAATCGTTGAATATCTTCAAAATATGAAAAAGTGAACCAGGTTGATGTAGAGTCGTGAATATTATGGATGTCTTTGAGTTTTTCTGATAAGTTTCTTTATCCGCTTTTGCAACGATTATAAATCTTGTTTGATTGTTTGGATAATCCTCGAGTTTTTCGGCAATAATTTCAAGATTATAAATCTTAGCTGAAAGTTTGCTGGCAATTGCTGCACTATGTTCATCCCGATTTTTTGCTAACATCATTGCACTTCCTGCTGTATCGTAAACAGGTATTATTTCACAATTTTGCAGGCTCTCTAAGAAAGTGGAACACTGAGAAAGAGCCGCTGGATGAGAATAAATTTTCCTTATTTCCTTAACTGTTACTTTCTTAATCCCAAGTAGGTAGTGAGAAACATCTGATATCACTTCCCCTATAATTGAAAGGTTTGATTCTAGAAGAAGATCATAGGTTGTTGATATACTTCCAATTAATGAATTCTCTATAGGGAGTATCCCATACTCGGTTTCATCATTCTCGATAGATTTAATAACCTCCTCAAAAGTTCGTTTTGGTTTAAAATCGACAGGTTTTCCCCAGTATTTTAAGCCTGCTTCCTGACTGAAAGAACCTTCTTCTCCTTGTACAGCTACTTTTGGAACGTCTTCCATATTTTCCTCCAAAATAGTAACATAAATTTAAATTAATAATAGGTAGATAAACTTTCAATTATTATAAAACTTTAGTTCGCCTATTCGTTATCCCCTTCGTAGAATCTGAATTTAATTAGGGCTTAACCTATGTTCTTTACATTATAATGATAAAGTATTGTTCTTTGTAGTTTTATCCAAAAAAGTTGGTTAATGTGATTAAAAAATGGTAGAATTTTTCGATAAGTCAAAGTTGTTTAACATAATAATATAAATAATCTTATTAATTCAACATTTAACTTGATATCAAATTGTATTTTTAATTATTGTTTTTATTCTTCTGTATTTTATGAAATTATTTAGTGTAGAGGAATTTACTAATTTTAAAACCTGAGTTTTCTTTTTGATTTAATTAAATGGATAATTAATATAATAGAATAAAGTAAAGGAAAGCTTTATTATTGGAATTATTTAATAAAGGGTGTTTGAAATAATGGTTCGTAAAGAAAATTTTATAGCTTTTACTCTTATAGAGGTATTAATTGCAATCATAATTCTATCTATTTCTCTTTTAGCATTATACAAGTCAAATATTGTAACTATCGGTTCAGAGAGAAAGGCAGAAAATCTTGAATATGGGGTATTAGCATCTGATTTGATTATGAAAGATACTATAAAAGGGGGATTCCCATCTACAGGAGTCAGTGAAGGTGAATTCAAAGAAGGTGCTTATAAAGGGGTTAAATGGAAACGTACAGTTGAATCCTTCAATTTACCTATGTTAGAAGATCTGAGAAAAATCACGGTTGAAGTATACTGGGGAAAAAATAACAGCTATAGATTAACTACGATTGTTTCAAAATACAGATAGCTCGTATTTTTTATTTTATATTTTTTATTTTAAAGGTTATTTTCTGGTGAAAAGAGGATTAAAATCATTTACTCTGATAGAATTGCTGATTGCCCTATCGATTTTGTCGATTATCACCTATATGAGTGCCAGTTCATTTGTATCAATACGTAAGGCTACGGAGTGGAGTGAGCAAAACGCAGAGATCAGAAAAAATGTATACACATTAATAGACAATCTTAATAATGAACTTTCTTCGGTTATTTATATATCTTCAAATAGAAGGACAACCTTTAAATCTGTAAGAACAAATGAAGCAGGTGTAGAGATAAATAATTTGAGATTTTGTTTCATTAGCCCGATTAGCTTTTACGAGTTGGCAAAGAGGGATGAGCTTGTTGAGGTTGAGTACACTGTTGAGCAGGATGAGAAATCTGTAAATAAGTATATGGTAAATAAAAGGATCTGGTACTATGCCAGGTTTCCAGATAAACCTGAACAGAGAGACCCTGATGCCAGTTATACTCTTATTACCAATGTTGATTTTTTTAGACTGAAGTTTTATTCAAGGGGAAAATGGTACGATAGCTGGGATACCGATAAAATTAAGGACATTCCTGAGATGATTGAGCTCGAATTTTCACTGAATGGCAAAGAATACAGGGAGTATTTTAATGTTTATATTTCGAAGTTTTAAAAAAATAAGAGGTTTTGCCCTTATAACATCCTTGGTTTTAATATCATTACTCTCTATCCTTACCTTTAATTTTGCCCATAAAAATAAACTTGAGTTCAGGATGAGCATGAACAGGGCATTAGCCAAAAAGGCAGAATACTGTGCTTATTCGGGTTATAATTTGGCCCTGGCAGTTCTATTCAAGGATACAAATAGCTATGACAGTTATTCAGATATCTGGGCGCAGCAAATACCTGCTATACCGATTGATGATGGAATGGTTAGTTTTTCAATCGATGACGAGAAGTCGAAATTTAATATAAATAGGCTTACCTCTCTATATGGAGTTGAGGATAAGAGGGGTGGAGCAATGTTTAGAAGAATGCTGAAATTACTGGATATCGATGAGGATATAACCTATGCAGTGACGGATTGGGAGGATAAGGACAGCAGTGAACTGCCCGGAGGAGCAGAGGAGGGTTATTATATGAGTTTACAGAACCCATACAGACCCTTTAACTCTCCATTTATAACGACAGGAGAGATACTCCTTGTTAAGGGCTTTGAAAGGGATTACTATTTTTTACCACCTAATAGCAGAGAATCTGTATCAAGAAATAACTACAAGGCCTTGAAAAACTATATAACTGTGTATGGAGATGGGCTCATTAATATTAATACAGCGCCGGTCCCAGTACTATGTAGCTTATCAATGGATTTAACAGAATCAGTAGCTGAAGATATTGTAAATTATAGAAAAGAACAGCCATTTGAGAAAAAGGAAGATTTAAAGAAGGTTGAAACAATTTCAGACCTGCTCTATGATGAAATTGATTCTCTAATAACCGTAAAGAGCAATATATTCAGAATAAAGGTGCAGGCCTATGTTTCAGATATTGAGCAGGATATAAATGCAGTGGTTATGAGGCAGAGTCGGGGGGTTAGAGTTGTCTACTTTAGCAGATCTATTTAACAACAGGATATCATTTAGTAGAAGAATTGTTTTAGCCGAGCTATTTGGAGAAAAGTATTTTGTATATCTTATCCAGATTAAAGGGGAGGAACCCTTTAAAGTTGAGCTTTTTAGCATTAATAGAGAGAATCTGGCGGGAGTTCTTTTTGAGCATGGAGTGTCAAAAGAAGATTTATACGTGACTTTACATCCCAGATTCTATTTTAAAGCCAGTATCCAGCTTCCCTTTAATGATCCGCAGAAGATAGAAGCAATTATCAATAATGAAATAATAGACTATATTCCTTTTGAAAACGAAAGTGACGGTAGTTTAAATGAAAAAGGATACGTAGTCGATTTTGAGATCTTTTACCAGAGAACGCTGGCGTACTCTGTAAGAGAGAGTGTTATAGAAAGAATAATTAGTGATTTGGGTAATTATGCTGATAATTTGAAGGCAATTGTACCATATGGAGCCATGCTTAGGAATTTTTTTACATCAAAAATTTTCACTAGAAGAGAGTATAAGGTAATTATGGTTGAGGATTCTGGATCAGAGGTGGAAGTGTGGGGATTTTCACCAGATGTTAGAGGGGAAATTGTACATGATATTCTAGTGGGGAAAAGTAAAGATGAGGGAGATAGAATTATTTCTGCTATTCTAAGAATTAAAAAATATTTTAATAATGAAGACCGTTACTTTTTATTTTTAAAATCTGAAAATATCTCTTCAGAATCATTCGAAGGAAATGCAAAAAAACATGTTTTATGGGAGGATATAGAGACAAAAACTGGATTAAGGCCTGGCAGAATCAATCTAGAAAATGCTCACCTGAATTTTCCATATTATGAAATAGATTATAATCATCATTTAATTCTATATAGTTTTTTAAACTTTTTACGAAAAAAAGACCGGAAGATAAATCTTTTAAAGGGATCCTTTAAGCCCAGCATAAAAAATTATATAAGAGTAAAAGATTTTGTCCTTATTGGTTTTCTTTTACTTGCTCTTTTAGGATTTTCTGTTGGTAGATTTTTTAGTGATATTTCTTTTCTAAAGAATAGAGTTCAACAATTGGAGAGTAGTATATCGGCATTGGCTCAGGAAAGCTTTGGAAGAAAATTAAAATCTGTTAAAACTGCAATAGAACTTCTGAATACAATAAAGAATAGAAGTGAACTGCTGGAAAAGAATATCAGCAGAAAATATTCAGCTCTTGAAATATTTAAAGAGTTTACCTCTGCCCTTCCTGTTGATGTAGAGCTTGAATATACAGATATTCTAATAGAGCAGAATAGAATAAGATTTAGCGGGAAGACAAAGAGTTTTGCTGATATTGACAGGATAAGAGAATCTCTAAGAAATTCTGATTATTTCAAAGAGGTTAAAGTAACAAATAGTGGGACTACAGGAAGTACAGGTGGCTTTATAGTTAATTTTCAATTTGATATTCAATGTAAGGTAGAATAGCTTAATTGCCTATTACCTTTATGGAAGGTGAAAGAATTTGTTTGAAAAAAAAATAAACTTTTTGGGATCTATTACCAACAGGGATAAATTACTGATATTTTTAACAGCCTTTTTCCTGATTCTATTTCTGCTTTACCAATTCGTTGCTCTGCCCCTTTCCAAAAAAAAGCAAGAACTTCAGATTCAGGAAGAAACTTATATGAAGGAACTTGAGCGATTGAGGGAGATTGGAAAGGAGTATGTTGAGTATAAAAATAAGTATCTCGTCCTTACAGAGATGATAGAGAAAAAAAGAAATAGTTCGGTTTTGACGTACCTTGATAATATGTCTCAGTCTCTTGGAATTAGGGATAATATTGATTATATAAGGCCTAAAGGAACAATTGAGGATGATGATCTCATTAAAAATATTGTAGAAATTAAAATTGATGCGATTGTTGTTGATGATCTAGTCAGGTTTATGAATAAAATAGAAAATCAAAGGCCTGGCCTTCTTATCTATTCGATAAGATTGAAGCCCTTTTTTAAGGATAGAAGTAAAACTGATGCAACAATAAAGATAATAGATATTAATCTGAAGGAAAATATGGGGCTGTAATTGTTATGAAAGGCGCAATAAAAATAGGCAAGCAAACTCTGGATAGTAATAAAAAACTGGTTTTTCCTGTTCTTAATTTAGAGTTTGAAAGTAGAACTTAAAAAGGGATCTACATATTTAATGGATAAAACCATAATTGCATTTTATCGGGCATAGAGCTTTTCTTAGTGAAATTAAAGATTACATAGCATAAAAGATTAACCCTTTTACTTTTGATCCCTTGAGATACAAAATCATAAAAAGGGTTAAAATTATATTATTGTTCTATTCTTCTTCTTCAATAGTAGATTCTTTTATGATCTGTCCGATTTCCCAGATGTCGCTTACCACAGTGATATTAGCATCCTCAAACATCTCTTCTTTATCAGTTGCCATCTCTGGATTCGCTTCACGTCCAAAGATATAAGCTATAACAGGTTTAGAATAGCCGCTGCTTTTTATATACCTTGCCGCATCCTCTTCAAGACGACCATGGGATTCACCTCCAATTACCACAACCTGGGTATCATCATCTTTTTCGAAGAGCTTCAGGATCTCAATATAACCTGTTCCTATGATTTTTTCTCCACCAAGACTAACAATGGTGCTTTCACCGATTTCCTCTTTAAATAGGCTTTGACATATATGTTTTTCTTTACCCTTGCTTCTAGTTATAACTCCAACCATACCTGGTAGAACGTATTCAGAAGAAATTATGCCAGCTTTACTGATATTTGGTACTAAAATACCGGCAGATCCGGGCCCAATTATTATTGTCCCCTTCTTGGATGCAAGATCTTTTATCTTTAAGGTATCGGATATAGAAATATTATCAGTAATAATTATAACAAGAGGTATTCCTTCATTTATTGCATCAGTAGTAGCTGAAAGAACCGCATTTTTTGGTACAAATATAACTGAAGCATCTATTTTATGTTTTTTTACAGCCTCACTAACTTTGTCATAAACAGGAACTCCCATAACTTCCTGACCGTATTTCCCTGGACTTACACCTGCTACAACTTCTGATTTACATTCAAGCATAGTTGCTGTATGCTGTCTTCCCTCTGTAGTAGTAATTCCCTGAACCAATATTCTGGTTGTTCTATCAAGCAAAATCGACATTTCATTCCCCCATATTAAGTTGTTAAATATGTTTCCAATTCTCCAGAGCAATCTCTCTGAAAGTGGTTGTGGATTCTGTACCGGAGATCGGAGGTACCCTACCTTGTTCCTGAAAGAAAATTATAAGAAAAACATAGTAGATTAAATGTAGTATAAAATTTAATCTATAAATAATCAAATAAAATTATCAGGCTGATACTCGGTCAGTTATCCTTTTAAAAAACGCTTGGTTTAATTTTAAGAGGAACGCCGCTAACAACAAAATAAACACACTCAGACTTTTCTGCAAAAATTTGATTAACCTCACCTGCAACTTTTCTAAAAACTCTGGATTCTTCTCCAGCTGGCACTATACCCATTCCAAGTTCATTTGTAACAACAACAACCCGTGTTTTGAGTTGAGATAGAATGGATGATAATTTTTTAGCTTCATTTGCAATTTTTTCTTTTGTAAATCCATTATAAAACATAAGGTTTGAGACCCAGAAGGTAAGACAATCAATGATTATGGGAGTATCTATTTTATCATCATAGTTTTCAAATAATGAAACAAGATCAACTGGTTCTTCTATTGTTTCCCAATTCTCAGGCCTCTCGGATTTATGATATTTTATTCTTTCCTTCATTTCATCATCCATTTCTACACCAGTAGCTACAAACATGGCTTTTGAATCTTTTTTGAGTAAGGATAGCGCAAATTTGCTTTTACCCGAGCTTGCACCCCCTGTTACAAGAGTAATAGGCAATGTTGTATCTCCGAAAATAGTAATTTATGTATTTTACTATTGTACTATTCTCACTTCTACCTATGGTAAATAATTTAGACATCTGATATATTCAATTGAATCTCTGTATTCAACAACAGTTACACCACCATGTGTTAATTTAAATGGAGCTTTAAAGTTGTTGGTATTCCCGAATATGTCCAAAATGTAGAAAACTAATGGAGTGTAATGAGATACAATTACAGCTCTATTCCATGTTTGATCATTTAGAATCTGGAACTTAAAATCTAATATACGTTTCTTAACATCCTGTGGAGACTCACCTTTCGGAAAGGTGAAATGGAAAGGGTCTTTGCTGTAGACTTCCCACTCTTGCAATTTTGAAAGCGTTTCAGGAGATTTTCCTTCCCATTCGCCAAAGTCAGTTTCTATTAATCTTTTATCTATTCTTATTGGACATTTCAATTTTGACTGAATGATTTTTGCTGAGTTCAAGGCTCTTTTTAAGGGGCTTGAAAAGATAATTTCCCCTCCATACCTCTTTTTTATAAACTTAGAGGTCTTTTTTAATTGTTTGTAGCCATCTGAGGTTAATTCAGTATCATTTCTTCCTGCAAATACATGCATCTTGTTCATCCTGCTTTGTCCATGTCTTACAAGTATGACCTCTCGTCTGTCCATCGATTATCCTCTATCTTTTATTTTCTTTTAATTTTTTTATTTTTGTTAATTTTTGAGCTTATTAACAGGTATATTGAAAATAGAACAAGAAAAGCAGATATTATTGATGTAGTTTGCGGGAGAATATCACCAACCCTGGCATATATTGTTGTGTAGGCTTTTGGTCCTACTGTCCCTACAAGGTAACCCGGTTTTTTGATTGGAAGGGATTTAACAACCTCGCCGTGCGGATTAATAAAGGCTGTTACACCATCGTTCCCCGCCCTCACATACCATATTCGGTTTTCAATTGCCCTAAACTTGGTAATTGTAAAGTGCTGGTAGTGACCGGCTTTGGTCTTTGTCCACATATCGTTGGAGATATTTATTATAAAATCAGCTCCATTTTTTATGAATTTTCTTATGAAGTAGCCGTATGTTCCTTCCCAACAGATAACAACAGAAAACTTCATATCTTTATAGGAGATAACTTTGTACTGATTTCCTGGAGTAAATCCAGCACTGTCGGTAAACTTGTCAAGTATTTTTTGAAGAAATTTAATTTTATTACCGAGGGGAAAGTGCTCACCGAAGGGAGTAAGTTTCATTTTATCATATTTATCTATAATCTCACCATTACTATTTATGAAGTATGCACTATTTGTCCATATCTCTTCTTCACCTTTTGTAGGATAGATTAAAGAGAGATGTTCCGGGTTTACCTCTCCTTTTTTCTTTACACTGTAGTTATCAGGTGAACCAATAACGAAATAGGTGTGAAGTTGTTTAATAAGTTTCTGTATCCTCATATGATATGGTGTACCATATATGAAGTTTGGCCTCAAACTTGTTCTAATAGCTGTTTCAGTCCAGACGATTAGATCCAGATCCTTATTTTCAAGGTAAGCCTTCATGCTCAAATCGGTTAGCCTTTTGAGAGTTTTCCATTTTTCATCCTTCCATTTTGTTCTGGGACTACTCAAAGCTTGAATAAGAGCGATTTTCATGCTTGGCTTCATAGGAAAAGGTCTATTCAGAGCAATACTACCATAGATTAAAGATAGGACTATTAGAAACAAGGATGTCAAAAGTGGTAGAAAGTTTTTAAAGTTTATTCCCTTGAAATAGCTGAGGGAACTTTTATTTTCAATTAAAATGGCAATAATGTGTGCAATAGAGGCATTAAAAAATACAAGAATAAATGATACTAATGACTCACCACCAATATCGGATATTTGAATAAACTTTAAAAAGTTGTGCTGAGTATATCCCATATCACCAAAGGTAAAACCAAGGAAACCAAAGCTCCTTATATATTCAATTGATATCCATATAATTGGAGTAATAATTACTCTATATTTTGGAAAAACTTTTGAGACGAGATGAATTAGAATAACAGTAATTACAAAATAACCTCCGAATACCAGCGTAACAAATGATACTCCAACTACTGCGAGGTATGCATTCATCCAGAATAGGTATGATGCATAGAATAGAAATCCAGTAACTATACTGTAAATAATAGTTTTTTTTAGGTTTGTTATATAAGCTATTAGAAAAACAGGGACCAATGCAAAAAAGGCAAGAAAGTTCAAGTTGTAAACTGGAAAAGAAAGGTACAGCATTAAATAGCTTATAAGAGATAGGGGTAAAAGTAAATACCATCTATCGATTGAACTTGCCTGTCTTTCAATTTTAAAGCCAATTTTTATTGGTTTACCCATAATTGCATCCTACACTGGTTTTAATTTGTTAAAAAATATAATAGGTAAGTTAGCTTTTAATCAAAATTTATAGTATAAACGCGCTTATTCGTGTTATATCTATAAAAAATTATATAAAGTAAAGAATGGTTCTTTAATTTATGTTTAAGATATATAAAATCTGGTGTAAAAAAAACAAAAGATATTACTTCCCTGAACCAGAAAATGCTGATACAAAGTGCTAATTTAGATCTTAAAATTGATGAAATCCAA
>QNBN01000023.1 GCA_003645695.1 Spirochaetota bacterium
AGGATTCTTTCTGAGTATGAAAATAATGCTAAGGATAAGAAATCAAAATATTACATTTTGCTCCATCTTGGAAAACTATATTTTCTAAATAAGGATTATGAAAGTGCAATCAATACCTATAAAGACTTTTTAAAACTTTACGGAAATTCTGATTTTGCTTCTACAGTAAATTACCTTGTTGCCTATCTCTATTATGTTAAAGGCGACTATAAAAATGCTTTAAACTACTGTGATTCTTTATTAAAGAGTAAGGATGAAAAGTTTTACTATCCATCCCTGAAAATGAAAGAAATACTTTTAAGAAAATCTGGTTTGTATGAGGAATCATCAAAAATAATAGATAAGTATATTAAAAAATATCCTGAAGATATCAGTGTAAGACTCGATGAGATAAGAGTGGAGTTTTTAATGAGGCATTATGGCGATGTTATTAACTCGTCTTTGAATTTCCTGAAAACTTTCGGAAATTTAAACAGTAAGTATGAGCTTATCTCTGTTAAATATCTATATGGTTTATCACTCATTGCATTAAAAAAGTTTTCAGAGGCGATAGAAATACTTGAATCGATAGATTTTGAAGAGGCAAAAAAAGCTTCACTCTCAGAAATTTATCCTTATATCCTCTATTATAGAGGATGGGCTTACTATCGCCTTGGAAAGTATGATGAATCCATTTCTAATTTTTCCAGCGTTCGCAAAGAAGAAAACTTAGACCTCTGGATAAACTCAGAATTTATGATAGGGTGGTGTCAGTATCAAAAAGGCGAATATACGGATGCCGGTAATAGGTTTTTAAAAATTGGAGATGAACTTAATAGTGATAAAAAAGTAAGGGCCTATTATCTTGCTGCCAAATCATTCAAGAATGCTGGAAAATTGAAAAGGGCAGGTGATATATTTAAACGCATAATTGATGATTATAAAAGCTCAAACTACTGGGATGATTCGGTATTCGAATATGGAATGATTTTGAATAAAACTGGAAAACCGGAAGATGCCTCGAATTACTATCTACTATTATTTAAAGAGCATCCTCATAGTTCTCTGGTAGATGAAGCATTGTACAGAAGAGCTGAAACTCTTTATCAGGCAGAATTCTATAGAAGAGCTGTAGAGGCATTTAACTTCTACAGAAGAAGCATGCAGAATGGAAAAATGGCCGATGCTTCACTTTACTGGGAAGGGATGGCTTGGTACAAACTCGGTGAAAAGGATAAAGCACTCGAAACATGGAGTTTACTTGTTTCAAGCTTTAAAAAAAGCAGTTATAGAGCTGATGCCCTTATAAAAATAGCGAAAATATATGTTGATAAAGGCAATTACAATAGGGCTATTTCCTATTATGATATATTGTTGAATGATCATCCACAATACTCAAAAGAGAAGGGTGTTGAACTTTTAAGAGAAAAAACCAGGTACCTTGCCTTTGGCTATTCTGGAGAAGAAGCTGAATTGACAGCTAAAATTAGCAAAGGAGGCGGAGCATCCACAGATTCGGGAAGGGAAGCGATGCTTAAGCTTGCTGAGATGTACATCTCAAAGATTAGTGACAAAAAAAAGTTAGAACTTGCTTTTCAGTACTTAAACAGGGTAATAGAAAATGGGTCTCCATCCCAGGAAGCAATGGCCTATTTTTTGCTTGGCAGGTATTTTGAGAAAAAAAAGGATTATTATTCGGCAGGGAAAAATTATTTTAATGCCGCTGTGAGAAATAAAAATGATAAGGAATTTTTCACTCACTCTGTTTATAATGCTGCTTATAATATGAAAAGAGCTGGCTATAAAAAAGAGGCTTATGCACTTATTCAGATTCTTGAAAATTCCTATCCTGAGTCAAAATGGACGGAAAAAGCGAAAAGTCTGCTGGAGAATTAAATATGAAAAGTTGTAAATTCCTACTAATTTTGGGGGTTTTGGTCATTTTAAATTTTATTAATGCTAAAGTTTTATTTTCTAAAGATATGGCTCCCGAAAAACCGGATATTTTTTTACCTTCAGTTGTTTTAGAAGTTGAAGATTTAAGCGTAAAAAATATTGTAGCACCTCTTCCGGAGGAAGAAATACTCACCCCAGATATCAATTTTCCTTTACCAGATGAAGAGGAGTTAAAGATAAGTGAGACTGCTTTGAATATCGAACCTATGCCTTTTACTGTAGAGCCTGCACTTGCAACAAAAAAGGGTAAACTTAGGACAAATACTACTCTTGGTGTTGGTACTCTAAACAACTTTTACAGTTACATTTCCCTTTATTCATTTGCTACAAAACCTGAGGCAAAATTGATATATGAACATGAAACTGCAGACGGATTTTCTGGAAAACCTTCATCAATCGGTTATAGTGTCAGAAGCGATGATGTACAAGCTGGTATCAACTATAAAATGAATAGATTGAACATTGAGGGCGAGAGTGGTTTTAATGAAATTGAGAGAGGTTTACAGGAAGAATCAGCATATTTTTCCAAGATAAATCGGTTTATAGAATTTAATGCCAATGTTTCATATAATATAAGTGATAGATTAGGTTTATTTGGCAAAATTGAAAATAGATTTGATAGCCAGCGCTTGACGGGTGGAGTGGTTCCCTACGATGGAAAAATAGAATACTGTGTTTCGCCGAGTGTAAAGGTAGAATATAAACTTAAAAATGGGACCATAGGGTTTAAAGGATACTTTGGGTATAGGGGTGTAAGTGGGGATAAAGACCTCTCCTTGAATCGTTTTTCTGTTGGTAGTTATTTTGATTTTAATATTAGTGACAAAGACAGTATCAAAGGCGGAGTCGATGGGTATTGGAACTCAGCGAATACTAGCTATGTTCCCTTTTATATCGGAGTCCAGTCAACCGTTAATGAGTTTCTTTCGGTTTCAGGAGAGGGTGGGTATAGATTAATCATTAATGATCTCTACAGAGTTTTTAAAGATTTTCCCTATGTTGATATACCAACAACTCTTTCTGACAGTACAGAATGGTATTTGAACGCAGGGGCAATGTGGATTGCAAGTGAAAAGTGGGTATTTACATCCAGAATTGAATTCAGTAGATTTTATAACAAGCCTGGATTTAACACGAACTTAACGCCAAATGGGCTGTTTGAAGTTGGTGAGTACGACGGAAAAATGTTATCCGGGAATTTAGGGGTAAGGTGGATATTAAATGACATTTTCTCAGCAAGGTTTAGGTTTACAGCTCTATCTGGAGATGTCCCGGAAAACATGAATCAGCTAGAAGGAATGGTTAATTTAGAGGGTATTTCTAAAAATGGAAAGTTTGGTGGAACTTCAGAGGTCGAGTATTCAATGAATAGGATAAACAATGAACAGATCCCTCAATTTAACCTAGGTGCTTTTTATCGGATCAATGATTATTTTACGTTTTCATTGGAGGCAAATGATATTCTTCAGCCGATTTTCAATAAAAAGAGGTATAGTTTTTATCCATACCTTGACAGAGGTTTTTTTCTTACCATAAAAACCAGTGTAAATTTTTAGTGTAAAATTTTAAGGAGAGTAAAATGCTAGAGATAATGCAAAGAGGCGGAATAATAATGTGGATTATTCTGTTTCTGTCCATAATTGCCGCTGCGATTATAATCGAAAGGCTGCTTTATTTCAGGAAGATAAGGGTTGATGAAGAGAAGATTATAAACAGATTAAAACAGGTACTCACAAAGAATCATTTTGATGAAGCGCTTGCAATTTGTGAAAATAATCCTTCTCCAATTACCAATTTGGTGAAAGTAGGAATAGAAAATAGGCACTACTCTTCAGCAACAATTAGGGAGATGATTCTGGATGCTGCAAACATGGAGATACCTAAACTTGAAAAAAATTTGTCGGCACTTGGTACAATTACGCATATAGCTCCGCTATTAGGGTTATTGGGAACTGTAACGGGAAATATATCTGCATTTGGTGTTTTGGGTAAATTTGGTTCAGTTGGAGACCCTAGTTTGTTGGCAAAAGGAATATCTGAAGCTCTTTTAACAACTGCGGCTGGTTTGATAGTTGCAATACCTGCAATCATATTTTATAACTATCTTGTAAGCAAAGTGAATAATACTATTACAAGGCTAGAAAACAGAGTAAACGAACTCGTACTTCTTCTAACAGGTGGTGAAAAAAAATGAGATTTAGAAGAAAATTAACAATTAGAACAAATGTTGAGCTTGTTCCGTTAATAGATGTTGTTTTCCAGCTTATTGCCTTTTTTATGATTTCTACGACTTTTATTCTTACTCCAGGTATAAACTTGAAATTACCGGGCTCTACTACTTCAGAACCTGTAGTTATGAGCAGGCTTGTTATTACTATTGTATCCAGGGATGAGATATATCTAAATAAACAAAAAATGGATGTTAAAACCCTTGATAAAACACTATCAGCTTTAACACAGGCAGAGAGAAAGGGAATTAAATCAGTTGTCGTTGAAGGTGATGAAAGAGTCCCATACAGTTTAATGGTAGAGGTACTTGATGTTTTGAGAAAAAATGATTTTGAAGCTGTGAACCTAAGAACCAGAGAGGTGAAAGAAAAAGATTAAATGAGTGGTGTTGATGATCTTAGAAGAAATAGGTTTTTAATCGGACTGTCAGCTTCAATAATTTTACACATACTAATTTTCATTATCTTTCAATACATAATTTCGTTTAACATCGAAAAACCAAAAGAATTTAGAGGATCTATAACAGTAACACTGGAAAAAGTAGTTCCTGAAGAAGGTATGATAAAGAACACCGCTGTTCAAAAAAAATCCGTTGCTCCCACATATAAAACAGAAGAATCTGAAACAGTTCAGAAAGTAGTAAAAGAAGAAGTACAAAAAACTATACCACAGAGAAAAAGTGCACCTTCTCAATCAATTTCAAAAAATGTGGTGAAGGCACCAAATCTGTTAAGAAATAAGCCTTCGAATCCAATCCATAAATATAGCGAAAGTTCGACAGGGGAGGTAGAGGTCAATCTTCGGAAGGGTGAGGTAAAGACTCTCTCAAGGGAAGAAGCCCGGGTTCCTGTTATCCCACAGGGAGTTAAAGAAAAAGAGAAGGAGAAACCACTTCCCTTTCAACCTGGGGTGGAGGTTGAGCAGGCACCTCTTGCGTTTAATGTGGGAGAATTGGAGAATAAAAATACGGAAGCCAGTTCTGGTATTAAAAATGCGCTAGCAGGTGAACAGATTAACCTCCAAACAAAAAAAGCTAAAGAGATAGAAGGAGTTGAAGGAGAGTCCGTTAAATCAAACTCGATGATTGAGTGGGAAAAAGGAGCTCAAATACGAAAAGTTATCTCCATGGGGCCAAAACCCCATTTGCCAGATTGGGTTAAAAAAGAAGGTTTGAAGTTAAAGGTTACCCTTGTTTTTAAGGTTACACCAAATGGCTATGTTACAGATGTAAATGTAAGTAAATCTTCAGGTTATTCTGATGTTGATGCTTCTGTTATAGAGTCTGTAAGAAGAATAGTTTTTCAACCGGTCAATAGTGATAGAGCAGACACAGGAAAGATAACCTACATAATAGAGCCAAAGTAAATCTCTTTGGTATTTATAATTTAAATAAAACATAGTAGATTCACAAAATTAAAGTGATATCAGAGACATCGAGCATAAACCGAGATGATAGATAAATAGGCAACTAAGGTTTTTGTTATTATTGAAAGTTTATTTACTTATTTTTAAACAGTATAATATCCGATAAATATAGAGTAATAAAAATAATTGAAGGTGTGGACGCTTAAATCTAAATTTTTAATTTTGAAATCCGGAGTGAGAAATGAAATATAATAAAATTGTTGTACTATTCGCGTTTGTGTGTATTATAGTTTTTCAATCGAGTTATTATCTTTATGCTCAACAGGCACCAACCTATTCATTCATTAAGTTTGATGCCAATTATAAAAGTTTAATGAGTCAGGCCGAAAAAAAAGGATATAGAGTAGAAGAAAAGGATATAAATTCAACTTACGGCCAAACCTTATTATCGTTGACAAAAGTAATGAATTTTTATTCTGAGAATATATATCTATTTTTTAATGAAAATAAGGAGCTGATATATTTTAGTGTAGATTTTAAACTGAAAGATAATCAGCCCAGACGTATCCTTGAAGAGCTTCATAGTTCTATAAGGAGAAAATTAATTGAGAAGTATGGTGAAAATGATACTACAAACTTTCCCTTCTATAAAATAGTAGGTGACCAGTATGAGATTTTCCTACATCCCTTTCAAGCATACTCCAATAACGTAGAAGTATCTTTTAAGTTTCTGGATAGATATAACAACTACCAGAGTTACTATGTTCAGCAGATAAAGAAATTTGAAACAGAGGATATAAACCAGACCGTTAACAATTTTTAATCTATTCGATTATTTAAGCATTTTTGGGAGCTTTCGCTCTAATGTCCAGGAGTTTTGGGTTTGATTTAACGTCATTTTTAAAGTTTTCCTCCCTCAATGGATTTACATATTGGGGATCCTGAAAAGAGTAGATAAACTTTGTATGAACATCGTATCTTCCCTCCATTATTGCTACAGTGTCTTCCACCATGACCAGTTCTTCATCCGTTGGAATCACAAAAATTTTGACATTTGAGTCGTCCGAATTAATTTCTGTTTCAGCGTTTCTCGTTTTCGAAGTTTCATTTTTATCCCTGTCCAGTTTTATTCCAAAATTTTCAAGACCAGATACCATCTTCCGTCTGATTAAAGGGTTCATTTCGCCAACTCCGGCAGTAAAAACAATAGCATCTACTCTGCCGAGTGAAGCAGCATAGGCGCCAATATATTTTTTCCCTCTATAAGTTTCTATTTCAATTGCCAGTTTTGATCGCCTATCACCGCTGTTGGCTGCCTTCAAAACGTCCCTTCTATCGATATACTTTCCTGTTATACCCCGTATGCCGCTCTTTTTATTAAGAATATTGGAAATCTCGGAGGGGGAAAGGTTAAGCTTTTCCATCATGTATAAATCGATTGCTGCATCATGATCACCAGCCCTTGTCCCCATCACTGCACCTTCAAGTGGTGTAAAGCCCATGCTTGTATCATAGGAAACACCGTTTCTGACTGCATTAAAACTTACACCATTACCGATGTGGGCAAGGATAAGATTGGTTTCGAATGGATTTTTCCCCAGGAGAACCGACGCCCTTTTAGCAACATAGAGAAGAGATGTGCCATGAAATCCATATCTACGTATTGAGTACTGCTCATACCACTCATAGGGTAGAGCATAGGTATATACAAAATCAGGCATTGTTTGATGCCATGCTGTATCCATTATAGCAACATGAGGGATATCCGGAAGAATTTTCATAGCTGCTTCAATACCCATGATATTTGGTGGATTATGAAGTGGAGCCAGATTTGCCAGTTCCTTAAATTTATTTAGGGCTTTTTCATCTATAATAACTGATTTGTTGAACTCCTCACCTCCATGTACAACCCTATGCCCTACAGCTTTTATCTGATTAAAGTTTTCGATAACACCATGATCAGAGCTTAGAAGGGTAGAGATAATAAGGTCCAGAGCTTCTTTATGGGTAGGACAGTTTTTTTCTATCTTGATTGTATCCTTCCCTATTGCTTCGTGGGTAATTGAAGACCCTTCGATCCCGATTCTTTCCACGATACCCTTTGCAATTCCTTTTTTTTCTTCCCATCTGTACAATAGGTACTTTAATGAAGAACTCCCACTGTTCAAAACAAGTATATCCATAACCTAACCCCTTTGATTTATTATTGAATTAATATACTTAAATATCTTTAATCGAAAGTGATTGAAACAACCATCTATTTTGATTAAATTATTTATAGGTATATAAATAATAAACTTATTGAAGATTTTCAATTAAAATTGTTTAAAAATAGTTTTCTGATACCTTTAATCAAAGGTTACCATGAATGGAGGATAGTATGGATCCTATGATAAGAGTAGAAAAGGAGATAAATCCAAAATCTCCTATACTTCTTGCTACCTGGCCGGGAATGGGTAATGTAGCCTACGGTGCAGGTTTATATATCAAAGAGAATCTTGAAAATATTAAAATAGCAGAGATAAAGCCGGAGTATTTTTTTTACAGAACAGGTGTTCAGATTAAAAATGGGATTGTGGAAATCCCACAATTGCCAAAATCGGAGTTTTTTTATCATCAAAATAAATACGGACCTCGTGATCTTATCCTTTTTATAGGTGAATCACAGCCCGTTCTCGAAAAGGAGTACGACCTTGCAATAAAAGTTGTTGAGTTGGCTAGGTACTATTCAGTTAGTGAAATTGTTACTTTTGCTGCGACACCAGTTAATATAAGTCATAAGGCAATTCCTGGAGTATGGGGTGTCACAACGGATCCACTAACATTGAGAGAATTTCCATCGCTTGGAGTTAATGTAATGAACACAGGACATATTGGAGGGTTAAATGGTCTAATTCTGGGAGTTGGAAAAGATTATGCAATAAAGGGTACATGTTTTCTTGGTGAAATACCATTTTACACAGTTAAAATTGAAAATCCAAAGGCTTCATTGGCGATTTTAAAGGTCTTTATAAGATACTCAGGAATATCCTTCGATCTTAATGGACTTGTACAGATGGCACGTTTTGTTGAGGAGGAAATTGACAAGGTGAGTAAGAGCACAAAGCAGACCTTATTTGGTGAGGATATTATACCGGAAGTAGGAGCAAAAGAAGATGAAATCTCGGAAAAAGAAGGTTTGGATAGAGAAGAGATTGTCGTTCCTCCTGAGATCAGAAATAAAATTGAATATATGTTCGAAATGGCGTCGAAAGATATATCTAGGGCTGGTGAATTAAAGAAAGAATTGGATAAATGGGGACTTTTTCAGGAATATGAGGATAGATTTCTGGATCTCTTTGGGAAAAAACGTATGTGAAAATTAAAATTAGACACATTTGGATAGCAAGAATGGGGATATTTAAAAAGAAATCGGAGAAAGATTCCGGGAAAAAAGGAGAGGATAAATCCAGAAAACTACCATCAACTATATTTTTAAACCCCAGCCTGAAAGTACTGGAAGGGTTTAAGGATGATTTAAAATTAAATGAACCTGTTATTAGGCTTACAAAATATTTAAGAGGGAAGTATGGCCTACATAAAGGGGATCATGTAACCCTTAAAAAGGATAATCAAATAATAAAAGCAAGGGTTGATGTTTCGTCCTCCACTGATGGGGAAGATCCAATATGTCGTTTAAACAGGAAAGCCCGAGAGCTTCTCAATGTTAAACTGGGGGGTGAAATAGAAATAATCCCTCCCGAGACCCTTATCTTGCTGATAGACACGTCAGGAAGTATGGCAGATTTTCTATCTGGAATGGTAAAGATGGATGCAGCTAAGGATGCAATAAGAGAGTTTATAAGAAGCAAGTTTTTAATGAATCAGGGGGATAAGATTGGTATTGTGAGTTTTGGAGAAATTTCAACTGTTTTGGAGAAGCCTTCTACAGATTATGAATACCTTGAAAACAGGGCAAATGCTCTTACACCAAACGGTGCTACTGCTATGTATGAGGGGATGGGTTTAAGTATTGACCTTCTGTCTCCCCTTGCAGGGGCTAAAAGAATTATTATGCTAACCGATGGGGTTCCCACCACAACTGGCAGGTTTGCAATAATAAACCTTGCTAAAAAGGCAGCCTCAAAACATATTGTTATTGATACGGTAGGTGTTGGATCTCCTTTTGATATTATGGGCTACGATGAGGTTCTTTTAAGGAGAATTGCAGCAATCACAGGAGGTACTTTTAGAAGAGTAATAGATGTCCAACAGTTAAGTGGACAGTTCGTAGAACTAGCTGCGGGGAAAAATTATAGCTATCTACTGCCTGAAAAGTAGCAGGTTAACTCATTTATAAACATTAAAATATGCAACCCTTCTTTTATTAAAATCTAATTAGAATCTTTCTTATTTTCTTTAAAAAAAGGATAATTAGCCGATATTTTTAATAAAAGAGCAGGTGCATTTTTAATCTTAATAAAAACTATAGTTCTTCTTCAGGAGTAGATATTATGACCTATGAAATTTATACAAGTGAGAATGAAACTATACTTGAAATTGAGGGTAATATTTTTGCGGAACATCTTCAGGATTTCAGAGAGGCTCTAACTCACGTTGCCAAAAGTCCCTCTTCTTCTGTTATACTCGATTTTTCTGATGTTGGAGCTATTACCTCTTATGGCTTGCGTGAATTAATTATGTTTGAAAATCAGATGTCGAAAATGGGAAAATCGGTTGATATTATAAATGCCTCACAAATAGTTTCCGAGCTTATAAGTATTGCAAAGAAGGTTTTTGTTTAGTTTAAAAAAGGGCCATTAGATGGGGAATGGAAAAGAAAGAAGAAAGTTTATAAGACATCCGCTTGCATACCCAATAAGTGCCATTGTTGAAGGGATTGACAGAGAATCGGACAAAGAAAAAACAGAAATTAAGAGTGAGTCTGAGGATATCTGTGAAGGAGGACTCCTTTTTAAAAGCGAGAAAAAATTAGAGAAAGGTACAAAAATTCTGGTAGAGGTTGAAGTTGAAGGTAGAAAAATTAGAACTGAAGGTACTGTTGTTAGGTGTATACAAGATGAAAAAGGTAAGTTTAATATAGCCGTTTCTTTTTTTACACCTCAGGAGAGTCTTAAAGTTAGAATGATGGAGCAGATAGTTAGGATAGAGCTTTTTAAAAAAAGGTTTGAAAGAAGATACGGTGTTAAGGTTGATTTTGCGTGTATTGCCAGAGAGTGGATTAAGAGATATTCCAGGGCATTTGCAAAGCATTATTGAAATTGAATAAAACCATAAGCATTACAGGAGTTTTAGATGGGAAAAATTGGTATCTTAAAAAAGTTGCATGACAGAAAGTCAATTAATAGGTTTTTATTTTTCCAATTTTTAGAAAAAGCCATTACGTTAAGGTCATTAGCACTGGTTGTCCTTATTATATTTATAATTTTACCTATTTATTTTTGTATGGCTGATAACAATGAGGAATATACGATGCTTGAATACAGGTACAATGATTATATAATCATGCCTGAAACCCTGGTATATAAGATAAAGCAGAACGCAGATGATTATATTTTGTATGATGTAAGACAACCTGAGGCATACTCTGAATCCCATATAATAGGGGCAAAAAGTTTGCCGTGGGGTGGCTTTGAAAAATATTTTAATATCTATGATTTTCCAAAGGACAAACAGATTATTTTAATAAGTTCCGATGGTTTTTACAGCTTGAAAGCTCTTGAGCTTCTTTTGAACAACGGGTTTACATCAGTTTATAGCATTGAGGGTGGCATGGATAATTGGCCTTATAAAAAGCTATTGGTTAAATAAAAAAACAACCCCTGAAAATCCAGAGGTTGTTAAATAGTTACTTTCGTATTGATATTCCTTTTTCTTCATCCTTCATAAGTTTATACGAGATTGAATCAACAAGGGCAAGCCAACTTGCTTCCATCAAATTCTGAGAAACTCCAACAGTTCCCCATGTTTCACTGCCATCGCTGCTCTGTATTAAGACTCTAACGCTAGCCTCTGTGGCTTTGTTGGTTTCGAGTACTCTTACCTTATAGTCAATTAATTTCATATCCTTCAAATTAGGGTAAAATCTGGTTAAAGCTTTCCTTAAAGCTCTATCCAATGCATTGACAGGGCCAACTCCCTCGCTCGCAGTATGCTCATATTCCCCGTCTACAATAACCTTTATGGTTGCCTCAGACATAGCTCGCTCTTTTAGCCCTCTTTTCTCCGTAATAACTCTGAAACCCTCCAGATCGAAGTAGTCATTAAACTTATTTATAAGCTTCTTTAATAGAATTTCAAATGAGCCTTCTGCACCTTCAAACTGATATCCAGAATGTTCCAATTCTTTGAGCTTTGCAAGGATTTCTCTGGTTTTTTTTGAGTGATCCTCAAGACTGCTTAGATCAATACCAAACTGTTCTGCTTTATAATATATGTTACTCTTTCCGGATAAATCTGATACCAGAACTCTTCTTACATTTCCAACACTCTCGGGATTTATATGCTCATATGTCTGTGGATTTTTCATTACCGCATCAACATGAATTCCACCTTTATGTGCAAAAGCACTTTCACCTACATAGGGCATGTTTTTGGGAGGAGACATATTTGCAAGTTCGCTTACATATCTTGATAATTCTGTTAATCTCGGGAGGTTTTCATCAGGAATGCAATCGATCCCCATTTTAAGCTTTAAAATAGGTATAATTGAGCAGAGATTAGCATTACCGCATCTTTCACCATATCCATTAATTGTCCCCTGAACATGTACAGCTCCTTGATTTACGGCTTCAATTGAAACAGCTACGGCCAGGTCAGAATCGTTATGTGCATGAATACCGAGAGGAAGATCGATTCTTTTTCTTACCTCTTTAAAAATTGGACCAATCTCATGAGGTAAAGCTCCTCCATTGGTATCGGCCAAAACAATAATATCTGCTCCACCTTTCATAGCTGCTATTAGGGTTTGAAGCGCATAGGATTGATTAGCTTTATAACCATCAAAAAAATGCTCAGCATCATAAATAACTTCTTTGCCTCTTGATTTTAAGAAAGCTACTGTATCTTCAATCATTTCAAGGTTTTTTTCGAGAGGTATCCTGAGAGCCTCTGTAACGTGAAAATCCCAGGATTTTCCGAATATTGTGGTAACAGGGGTTTCACTTTCAATCAGGGCAAGGAGATTAGGGTCCTTATCGGGAGGATTTTTTGCCCTTCGAGTACTCCCAAAAGCAGTTATTTTTGCGTGTTCTATCTTAGAATTTTTAATTTTTCTGAAAAAATCAATATCTTTTGGATTAGACCCAGGCCAACCACCCTCTATGTAGTCTATCCCAAATTTATCCAGAGCAATAGCTACTTTTACCTTATCATCACTGGAGAAGTTGACTCCTTCACCTTGCGAACCATCCCTTAATGTTGTATCAAATATTTGAACTCTCACCTTTAGTACTCCTTTTTTAATTTAAGTTACTCATATTATTGTTGTGAAGTATTCTGTTGATTGCACTTAGAAGGGCAAGTACCGATGCTTCTATAACATCAGTAGCAACTCCATAACCCCTATATAACTTTTTGTCTTTTTCCACCGAAATAGAGACACTACCCATCGCATCTTTTCCATGGGTAATTGCATTAATTGAGTAACTTATCAATTTAACCTCAATACCAGTTATCTTTTCAATAGCTTTGTAAACAGCATCAACAGGACCATCACCCGTTGATGCATCCTGAAAACATTCATTATTTTTCTTTAGCTTAACTGTAGCAGTCGGTATTATGCTATTGCCTGTAACAACAGAGAAATACTCAAGGGAGTATATCTCAGGAAGAATGTTGAGTTCGCCCTCAAGAATTGCAATGAGATCATCATCAAATACCTGTTTTTTCTTGTCTGCAACCTCAAGAAACTTAGTATATATTCTTTCAAACTCATCATCCTTCACCTCATAACCAAGTTCTTTAAGTCGTTGTTTTAATCCATGTTTTCCGGAGTGTCTCCCGAGAACAAGCAATGATTTTTGCCTTCCAACAGATTGAGGTGTCATTATTTCATAGGTCATCGCGTTTTTTAAAACTCCATCCTGATGTATTCCAGCTTCATGTGCGAAGGCGTTTTCTCCTACTATTGCCTTATTAGGCTGGACTGGAATACCGGTGAAACTCACCACTGTTTTGCTGAGTGGGTAAATTTCTTCGGTTTTTATGTTTGTGTAAAAGTCGAAGTAGTCTTTTCGCGTTTTAATGGCCATTACGACCTCTTCAAAGGATGCATTACCTGCTCTTTCCCCGATACCATTTACTGAGACTTCAGCTTGCCTCGCTCCTGACTTCAGAGCCGTTAGAGTGTTCGCAGTTGCAAGGCCCAGGTCGTTATGGCAGTGAATGCTTATTACAGTATTTTTGAGATTAAGATTTTCTTTTAAAAATTTTATGAGTTTGGCAAACTCACTAGGAACTGTATAACCAACCGTATCGGGAATATTTATTGTAGTGGCACCAGCTTCGATGACTGCGCTGTATATATCTTTTAGATATTCCCAATCGGTTCTTGTTGCATCTTCAGCTGAAAACTCTACGTCATCCACCAGTGATTTTGCAAATTGTACAGCATCAACAGCCTGACGCAAAGCTTCTTCCTTGGATTTTTTTAATTTGTACTTCAGATGAATATCTGATGTGGCAATAAATGTATGAATTCTTTTTTTATCAGCATCCTTTAGCGCATCATAACAGCTTTGAATATCTTTTTCAAGGGCACGTGCAAGACCAGCAATAACAGGCCCTTTTACAGTTTCTGATATTAATTTTACAGCTTCAAACTGTTTTGGTGATGAAATAGGGAACCCAGCTTCAATAATGTCTACACCGATATTCTTTAACAATTTTGCAATTTCCAGTTTCTGCCGAACACTCATACTTGCGCCCGGGGATTGTTCCCCATCACGCAGAGTTGTATCAAATATGAATATTCTGTCCATTTTTTATTTCTCTCCTTTCTTAAAACCTCTGCTTATAGATACCCTTCCAGTTCTTGCTATTTCAATAATTCCGTAGGGTTTTAATAAAGTTATCAAGGCTTCTATTTTTGCTGTATTACCTGTAACCTCCAGAGTGAGAGTATCGTGAGAAATATCCACAATCTTTCCTTTGAATACTTCGCAGATCTGAAAAACTTCCTGTTTCTTATGGGAAGTAGCCTTTACTTTAATTAGAATAATTTCCCTATGTACCGCAGATATATTTGTTAAATCAACGACTTTAATTACATCTACAAACCTGTTTAGCTGCTTCTTTATCTGTTCAAGAATTTTATCGTCCCCTCTTACTACTATTGTCATTCTTGAATATTCTGGATTTTCAGTTTCTCCTACCGATAGTCCAGAAATATTAAACCCTCTACCGCTAAACAATCCAGCAATATGTGCTAAAACCCCGCTCTTATTTTCTACCAATACAGACAATGTATATTCTCTTTCCATTTTTCCTCCTTTAAGCTAACAAATAGTTTTCTGCATCTTCTTTACTACTTATCATTTTTCTTAGAGGGGCTCCGGCTGGTACCATAGGTGTAACATTTTCTTCTGGATTGATGATAAAGTCCATAACTACTGCAACTTTTCTTTTTAATGCTTCCTTTATTGCCCCTTCGACATCCTCTTTTTTCTCTATCCTCATTCCCAGAGCATTGTATGCTTCAGCCAATTTTACAAAGTCCGGTATATATGGAAGTTCCTTATCCTTTGAAAATTGTTCATCCTCCCAGTGTTTATACTTTTTAAGATCTGTTCCTGAATATCTTCTATTGAAGAAATACTCCTGCCACTGGCGCACCATTCCGAGGTAGCCGTTATTGAGAATTAAAACTTTAATTGGCAGTGCCTCCTGCGTAATTGTTGCAAGCTCCTGAATATTCATCTGGATACTACCGTCACCTGCTATATCCACAACAAGAGTATTTGGATTTGCAACCTGTGCACCAATAGCCGCTGGTAATCCAAAACCCATCGTGCCAAGCCCCCCTGAAGTTATAAATGTTCTTGGTTTTGTAAACTTATAGAACTGAGCAGCCCACATCTGATTTTGTCCAACCTCTGTAGTGATTATTGCATCCCCTTTTGTAAGTTCGTAAAGTTTTTCTATTATGTATTGTGGTCTTAGAATATCATCATCTTCATACATTAATGGATATTCTTTTTTCCATTCTTCAATCTGTTTTCTCCATTCATCAATATCGAGTTTATCAATTTCCTTTGTCATCTCTTTAAGAATCTCTTTTGCATCGCCTACAACAGGGAGATCAATTATCACATTTTTACTTATTGAAGCAGGATCAATGTCAATGTGAATAAACTTTGCATGAGGAGCAAACATGGAGAGTTTTCCTGTAACCCTATCATCAAACCTTGCTCCGACTGCAATCAACAAATCGCATTTATCTACTGCATAATTTGCTGTTTTAGTTCCATGCATTCCTAGCATCCCAATGAACTCAGGTTCGGTAGCGGGAAAAGCACCCAGCCCCATCAAGGTCAACGTTATTGGAATACCGGTTTTTTTTACAAATTTCGTAAGTTCTTCAGAAGCATTTGATATTATAATTCCACCGCCAGCATAGATTAATGGTCTTTTGGCTTTTTTGATAGCCTCAACAACCTTTTTTATCTGTCTGGGATTACCCTTTGTTGTCACATTGTATCCCGGAATTTTGATTGATTCAGGATAATAAAACTCTATCTCTGAGGTTAAAATATCTTTTGGAAGGTCTACTACAACTGGTCCGGGTCTACCGGTGGTAGCAATATAAAATGCTTTCTTCATAACAGGTACAAGCTCGTCAGGATCTCGAACTATGAAATTGTGTTTTGTTATTGGTCTTGTTATTCCTGTTGTATCTGCTTCTTGAAATGCATCATTTCCGATAAGACTAGTTGGTACCTGGCCGGTTAAAGCAACTATCGGCACTGAATCCATGTAAGCAGTTGCAAGCCCGGTTACTATGTTTGTAGCCCCAGGTCCGCTGGTAACAAGGCAAACTCCAGGTTTTCCTGAGGATCTTGCATAACCATCAGCGGCATGTATTGCCCCCTGTTCATGTCTTGTTATAATCACATTAATATCTTTTGCATCATAAAGAACATCAAAAAGTGGTATTATAACTCCACCGGGGATTCCAAATATAACATCAACATTTTCTTTTCTTAAAGATTCTACAACCGCCTGTGCACCATTAATTTTCATATATTTCACCTCGATTTTAAATTTTTACAAAGGAAAAACAGCTCCTTTAGCAGCAGAGCTGACTAACCTTGAATATCTGTACATATAACCTCTTTTAATTTTAGGTTCAGGTTCACCCTTTTCTTTTAGTTTATTTAATCTGGTTTCAAGCTCTTCATTGCTAATTTTTAATGTTATTCTTTTTTCTGGAATATTGATCTCAATTCTATCACCTTCCTGAATCGCAGCAATTGGACCAAATGCTGCTGCTTCAGGGGAAATATGGCCCACAGAAGATCCTCTTGTAGCCCCTGAAAATCTTCCATCGGTGATTAGAGAAACGGATTTATCAAGCCCCATACCTGCTATGGCCGAAGTTGGGGTAAGCATTTCTCTCATTCCAGGTCCACCCTTTGGGCCTTCATACCTGATTACTACAACATCACCTTCTTTGATCTTTTTACTCAAGATGGCTTCAACTGCTTCTTCTTCGGAGTTAAATACTCTAGCCGGGCCCTCGTTTACCAACATCTCTTTAACTACTGCTGCTGATTTTACTACAGAACCTTCTGGTGCAAGGTTTCCCTTTAGTATTGTCAATCCGCCTGTTGGGTGCCTGGGATTATCTATTGGTGCTATAACATTATTATCCATTATTTCAGCATCTTTTATGTTCTCTTTAACCTTTTTCCCTGTGACTGTTTTAGCATCACTGTTAATTAATCCCTTTTTTGATAACTCTTTCATAATTGCTGGTATTCCCCCTGCTCTGTTAAGATCCTCCATATGATCGGGACCTGATGGTGCAAGCTGACAAAGGTGTGGAACTTTTTCTGTAAGCTTATCAAAATCATCAAGAGTGATATCAACCTCAGCATAGTATGCAATTGCTGGTATATGCAGAGCAGTGTTTGTTGAACCTCCTAATGCCATATCAACTGCTATTGCGTTGTAGAATGCCTCTTTTGTTGCAATATCCCTGGGTTTTATATTTTCCTCAACACATTTCATTATTGTGTGGCCAGCCTCTTCCGCCAGTCTCATTCTATCTGCATCTACAGCGGGGATTGTACCGTTACCCGGTAATCCAAGGCCAAGCGCCTCTGTGAGACAATTCATTGTGTTTGCAGTATACATGCCCGAACAGCTTCCTGGACCAGGGCATGCATGCATTTCTAAAAAATCAAGATCTTTGTCGTTTAATTTACCAGCTGTATACTCACCAACAGCTTCAAATACGTCGTCGACACCAACTTTCTTACCCTTGTATATTCCAGCCAACATTGGTCCGCCCGATATGACTACAGTTGGAATATTCAACCTCATAGCTGCAATCAACATACCCGGTACGATTTTATCGCAATTTGTTATCATAACAAGCCCGTCGAATGGGGTTCCCATTGCAACAGTCTCAATCGAATCAGCTATTAATTCTCTTGAGCCAAGAGAATATTTCATCCCTGTATGCCCCATAGCGAGGCCATCGCATATACCTATTGTTCTAAACTCCATTGGAGTACCACCCGCATCTCTAATACCAAGTTTTACAGCCTCAGTAATTTTGTCCAGATGTATATGTCCCGGGATAATTTCGTTCCCGGAGTTTACAACTCCAATTAATGGTTTTTTTAGATCACCCTTACTCAAACCTAATGCGTATAGGAGAGACCTATGAGGTGCTCTTTCTATGCCTTTTTTCATAGCATCACTTCGCATATTATCCTCCTAAGGAATTTTATTTTTTGATAAGTTATAATAGTACAATCATTCATAAAAAAACATTAAATCTTATAAATATTAAGTTTATAAAAGTGCCTGTATATAATAAAAAAACCCGCTGAAGGCAGCGGGTTTTATGTGCATATATACCGCCGCCCTAAGTTACAATGCTAAGCAATATAATGATTACTACTATCACTAGAGCGGCAACGTTTAATGAAAGCTTTTGCTTTATCCTTCCTTTTAAATTATCCATTCTCTTGGCCATGTATCCAAAGTTTTACTAAACCTAATTTACATTTTCCACAATTAAAAAATTAAAATTGATTGTGTGCCTCTCAATTTATTGACATATAAAATATATTAACCAATATATTTGTCAAGAAAAATATATTTGTAAAGAAAAAAATCCCCCTCCCCAATAGAAGAGGGGATTTGATTAAACTATTCCTCGTCTTCCCAATGGATACATTCAGTTGGGCATGAATCGATTGCTTCTTGGATTTCCTCCTCGGATGCTCCCTCAGGATTATAGGCCTCAGCTACGTTATCCTCAGTTAGTCTAAAAACATCAGGACAACTATCAACACAGGCTCCGCATCCAATGCACTCTTCCTGATCTACATAAACTTTTCGTGCCATAATCCGTCTCCTTATATCTTAAAAATTTTACAAAATTTTCTCGAATAATAAAATAGTATGTAAAAAAAGTCAACATTTCTATTCATTCAAATTAAAGAAATTTTTAATTAACATAAAAGGCTTTAATTTAGTAATACAAAAGATCACTACTAATATAGAGATCAGCTCTGTAATGATTCCTAAAACATAATTTCTTAATATTAATGAAACCGGTAGAATAATTAATAATAATAAAATAAAAATAAAGGTTATATAAGAAAAGAATTTTATTATTTTGTAAATAAAAATTTTACCCCTGTGATTCAGAATCAATTTTATAATTTTATACAAAATGAAGGCGGTTAATATAAAAGTAAACAAAATTGTGTAGAGTTTTTTATTAGTCACTGCTATTTTGTATAAAAGATATATGAGTCCTATAAATAATGCAGTGAAGGATATACCAATTAAGCTATATAACATTGTGTTAAAAATATGTTTGCTTATATCTTTTTTTGCCGAAGTCATAAAAGCCACCTATATTTAGAGAATTAGGATTTTTATACTATGGTTTAAATATTTATTTTAACATTTTGTTCATTAAAAATAACTTATAGATTCTTATTTTACAAATATAAATAAGCCTCCAATAGAAACCGGTTTTTGGCCTTTTAAGCGAAACTAAGAAATCTTAAACATACAAAAAATTATGGATATTGGATATTAGTTGTCGTTATCTTATAATAGAAAAGCGAGCACATCTATGAAACGATCAGCATTCAAACTTATGTTCTTAGGAACAGGTTCAGACGTTGGAAAAAGCCTTATTGCTACAGCTTTTTGCAGAATTCTGTACAGAAAAGGTATTTCTGTAGCCCCCTTTAAGGCTCAAAACATGGCATTGAACTCCTTTGTGACGATGGACGGTAGAGAGATGGGGCGAGCACAGGTTATTCAGGCATATGCATCTGGATTGCGACCTGATGCAAAGATGAATCCGGTCCTCTTAAAACCCTCAGGTGGAAATAAAATTCAAGTAATAGTTAACGGAGAGGTATTTAAACATCAGGAATCATCTTTTTACTACAAAAATATAGATGAAATTCGCAGAATTGTTTTTGATAATTTTAATAAATTGGAAAAAGAATATCAGGCTATTATTCTGGAAGGAGCTGGAAGTGCAGTTGAACTTAATCTAAAGGGTAGAGATATTGTTAATCTCCCCATGGCATTAGGCGTGAATGCACCTTCTGTTCTTGTCTCAGATATTGATAGAGGAGGTATTTTTGCGTCTGCCATTGGAAGTATAAAACTTATGGGATTATCCGAAAGAAGGTTAGTTTTAGGACATATCATAAATAAGTTTAGAGGCGAGATAAAGCTTTTTGAAGATGGTAGAGAGATTATAGAAAGAAAATCCAGGAAACCTGTTTTTGGAATTATTCCTTTTATTCCATCTCTAAATATTCCGGAAGAGGATAGTGTAGCTCTTTCAAGAGGTAAAAAAGGTAGAATTAAACCTGGGAGTAGAGTTAAAATTGCCGTAGTAAGATTGCCCTATATATCAAATTATACTGATTTTGATCCTTTTGAGATGGAAGAATCTGTATCATTATGGTATGCATCAAAACCTGAAGAATTGGATGAAGCAAATGTCATTATTATTCCAGGTACAAAAAATACCCTATCTGATTTGATCTGGATGAAGCAATCTGGTTTTGATTATAAAATAAAGGCTCTCCAAAAAAAGGGTGCTACTATAGTGGGAATATGTGGAGGTTATCAGATTATGGGTAGGTATATTTGCGATCCTCATAACGTGGAATCTGAAATTAAAGAGGCAAAAGGGCTTTCATTGTTAAATATGATAACTGTCATGTCAA
>QNBN01000024.1 GCA_003645695.1 Spirochaetota bacterium
AAGTGAACTATTTTTATCCATTTGAAACCTTTTTGTTATTTAATTCTATTTAATTAAAATATTAAATCTAAAGTTAGTTATGTGTCAAAATAATTAATTTTATATAAATAATAACTAATTGTTATAACAACTTTAATAGTTAATGAAATATTATTCAGGAGATTAATGAATCAACATTAACTAAAATTTTCCTACAGTTTGATAAGGAAAGGGTCATAAAGCTGAATTTTGACATTACTAATTTTTATATTAAGTATAACATTAATTGATTTGATTTTTAGTAAAAAATAAATTAAATAATAAGGCAGATCTTAAATTGAGAAATATTAATAATATGGGGGTTTATTATGAAAATCCTATGTGTTGGAGGGGCTGGCCAGATAGGTAGAGAAGCGGTTAAAGATATAGTTAAATATAGCAACTTCAAGAAAATCAGTATTGGGGATTTTTCAATTGAAGCTGCAGAAAAACTTGCATATGAAATTAATGATGATAGGGTTGATGTTGTTGGGATTGATGTATCAAACCCCGAAGTTGCATCAAAAATTATGAAAAATTATGATGTAGTTTTTGGGAGTCTCCCGATAAAATATGATGAGTTATTCGTAAAAGCAGTTATAGATGCAGGTGTTAATGGCCTTGATATTACAGGGATGGGAACTACCTATTTTAATTATGATGAGGAAGCAAGGAAAAAGGGTATTGTGTTTGTTCCTGGAGTTGGAATGACACCTGGTACAACAAATGTGCTTACAAGGTATGTGTGTGAACAAATGGATGAAGTGGATGATATCTGTATTAGCCATGGAGCGTTCAGGGCAATAGCGTATTCGCCTGGTCTTGCATCAACAACTTTTCTTGAATATGACCCTGATTTGCCTGGAAGGGTTGTTTATGAAAATGGAAAATATGTACAGGTTCCACCTTTTTCTAGAGAAAAATTAATAGAACTGCCCGAACCTTTTGGGGTTCATCCCCAATATATTATTCCACATCCGGAGGGCTACACAATACCGAGGTTTATTAAGAAGAATATAAAAAGGATAGAGGTACGAGGAACATGGCCTCCCAAAAATATGCGACTGGTAAGAGCTTTGTATGAATATGGATTCCTCAAAAACAGAAAGGTAAAAATAAAAGGTGTTGAAATTGGATCAAGGGATTTTATTGCTGCATATCTTGAACAGATGCCTGAGGGTAAAGAAAATAAACTTTGGGGATATTCTCTGCATATAGATATTACAGGTAGAAGGGGCAACAGCAAAGTTCATCATGTTGTTACTACAAAGCATCCAACAGAGGGTGATCCTGAATGGGAAGGTCCAAAAGCCTATACAAGGAGCGTTGGAATTCCCCTTTCTATTGGGGCTCAATTAATCGGTGCAGGGAAAGTAAACGAAAAGGGTGTTCTTGCTCCTGAAGCTGCTTTTAAACCAATAGAGTTTATCAGAGAATTGAAAAAAAGAGGGATAGAGATTCAGGAAAAGGTATATATTGAACATTTAGTAGAATGAATTATTAGGAGAAAAAATTTAATTATGAGGTTCTCGGTTTGCGGTGTTCCAGCCATAATAAAAATAAAGAGACATAATATTGGGTTCTGTAAAGATAATTTAGATCAGCATGTTTTTCAATAAG
This sequence comes from Spirochaetota bacterium, assembly GCA_003645695.1. Classification (GTDB taxonomy): domain Bacteria; phylum Spirochaetota; class B62-G9; order B62-G9; family B62-G9; genus B62-G9. Next base: position 1,639 of record QNBN01000024.1, read on the forward strand.
GTAAAAAGAGCAATTGACGATTTTAATATGATTAATACTGATTTGTAAAAAGATATTCAATCAGCTTGAATTAAAGTTTCCTGACATAAAAAAGTTACTTCTATTTTGGATTTTTAAGCTTTTTGGAAAAACAGATAAAGATTATGGCCTTGAGCTTTTAAGAGAAAAATTGATTTATCACAGCTGCCCTGAATGTGGGTATAAAATCCTCAATAAGGGGAAGTGTTTTGTATACATTTTGAAGGAAAAAGTTTTAATGAGTTAGTTTCACTATATAGCTATTGGTTATAGAATAAATAAAAATAATTACCTTGACCTTACCATATTTTGTGTTAATCTGCTATTATTAATCCTAAAAAAATGGAAGTAAAAATTTTTTTTTAAGGAATGAAATATGAATATTGTGGATTATTTGAAAAGGATAACTGAAGGATCGATGTATACGGAGAAGGATTTTTATCTAAAAATCATGATACCAAAAATAAAAAAGATCATTAAAGAATACGATCTTCATTATAATAAAGAAAGTATTATTGTTGATGATGATAACCTGGCAAACCGAGTTTTTGAAGCAGCGATTGAGCTGATAGCGGAAGTTGGTATATATTGCGAGAATACGAACAGGGTAATAAGCTTTGATAAAAGTGAGGTTATTGAAGGATTGGAGATGCCCTATAATGATTCAGTATTTGGTGAAGGGAAAGATCGCAATAGGATGGCCACAAGAAAACCTGGTGAAAATACATTACCCTGGTTTCATGTTGGTACTGGAATAGTGTCCAGTTCTGAGGATATCGCACAGTCAGTAGTTGAAGGATATGGAAGCATTGAGGATGCAAGCTCAATCAGTATCCCAGCTTTTTCACAGATCAGGGGGATTGATGTACCAGGGGGTTCCCCTTTTGAGATTATTGCCTCTGTAAACTCTGTTCAGGCTGGCAGAAAAGCATTGAAAACAATTGGAAGGCCTGGTCTCCCTATTCTTAATTTAAACTCCTCATCCACGTCATCAGTTGGGACAGTTGCTTCGAGCTATCCGGAATTCGGTCTTAGAAAAAGCGATGGATGGTTAGTAGATTTTCTTGCTGAAATGAAGATCAATTTTGAATCTTTAAACAGACTGATGTTTGTATCTATGATAGGCGGAAATATTGGCTCTACTGCTCTGCCAATTCTTGGGGGATATTCAGGCGGAGCAGTAGGAACGGCACTGGTTATGACAGCCTATTATATTCTTGGCAAGGTATTTTTTAATGGAAGTTATCATCTCTCAGGTCCCCTACACTTTAGTTTTGGAAATTCATCAACAAGGGATGCATTATGGATATTTAACATCGTTGGAAGAGCAACGAGCCTTAATATGAAGTATCCGATGATAGGTCTGGGATACGCTGCATTTGGTCCCTGTACTAGAGAATATTTTTATGAAGCTGCAGCTATAGCGCTTAGCATTGTAAACAGCGGGTACGCGGCAATACAAACTGTGCATCCGGCTAAAGCTGTGGTAAATGATGGTGTAACGCCACTTGAAGCAAGATTTCTTGTAGATTTTTCTAAAGCGATTGTTGGAATGAGCAGTGAAGAATCCAACAATATTGTATTGAAACTTCTGGAGAAGTATGAACCAAAAATTAATGAGGCCAGCCCTGGTAGAAAGTATTATGAATGCTACGATGTTACAAAAAGAGAACCAACTGGTGAGTATCTGAAGATGTATGAAAATATTGTGAAGGAGTTCTCCCAGATGGGCATTGTTATTTAATGGAAGGTTTTTGAAGTTGCTGTATATTGAGTTTTGATAAAACATTACTTGTAGTTAATGGTATTTTTTTTGAAATTAGCAAGTTAGTAAATTGACAGATAAAAAATATCGGGAATTATAATTAAAGAACATGAGGAGGGATATAATGCATCAAAATTTCCTGGATATATTTAAAAAGGCTTTGGATGGTCCTGTAATGACGGAAAATGATTTTGAAATGAAAAGATTTATGCCGAAGGTAGGAGAGATTACCAGAAAATATGGAATCAAATATGATAAAGATAACCCGGTTCCTGATGATGATAGAGCGGCGGATAATCTATTCAACGCTGCAGTTGAGTTTTTAAAAGAGGTAGGAGTATACTGTCAGGATACAAACAGGGTTATGGAGTTTTCAGAGGAGGAGATTAAATATTCTATAAGGAATGTTAAAACTGAGTGCAAAGCCGGGGATGGTGTTGAATCCGGTATATTTGGCCCTCGAAAACCCGATGATAATAAGTTACCGTGGTTTCATGTTGGTTCAGGTATTGTGTGCAGTTCTAAAGAGATAATGTACAATCTAATTGAAGCTTATGCTTCAATAAAAGAGGCAGATTCAATAAGTATATCGGCACTGGACAGTATACGTGGTATTCCTGTTTCTGTTGGTTCTCCCGCCGAGTTGTATGCAGCTATAGAAGGGGTAAAAGTAGGAAGGGATGCTTTAAGAAGAGCTGGTAGGCCGGGACTACCAATTATGAACCTGATATCCACTGCAGCATCTGCAGAAACGACAATTGCTGCAAGTGTTCCTCAGTTCGGTTTAAGGCCCAGCGATGGTTGGCTCTGTGGAGCCATCTCAGAAATGAAAGTCGATTATGGAGTTTTAAATAAAATTGCTTATCTATTAAATTGGGGTGCTAATATAGGTGCTGAAACAAGTCCGATTCTCGGTGGATATGCTGGGGGTCCGGAAGGAACTGCTTTAGTGAGTGCTGCATACATTATAATGGGTGTGGTAGTAATGATGGCAGATTATCAACTAACGTTTCCCTTTCATTTTAACTTTGGTTGTTCAACCTCAAGGGATGTATTGTGGGCTGTTGCATCGAGTTGTCAGGCTACATCCAGAAATTTACCATCTCCTGTAATATGGCTCGGCTATATAGGAGCAGGTCCAAATACAAGACAGTATTTCTATGAATCAGCTGCTCATATTCTTACTGCTGTAACATCCGGTGCACCATCTGAACAAACACCTCATCCTGCTAAAGCAGTTAAGGTGGATGGCATAACTCCTATGGAGGCAATATTTGCAGTTGAAACTACAAAAGCCGCTTCCAAACTAAATCGACATCAGGCCAATGAAATTGTAAAAAAACTTCTAGAAAAATATGAACCAAACCTATCAGATCCTCCAGAAGGTAATATATATCAGGAAGTTTATAATATCAAAACGGGAAAACCAAATGATGAATATATAAAACTTTATGATGAGGTAAAAGAAGAACTGTTTAAAATTGGGATACCATACGAATGATAAAAATGTTTGATTTTATAAATCTAAATAAAAATAACTGAAGGGGAGGATATTGATGTCTAAAGATGATATATTCAAAAAGCTCTCAGATGCTATTATTACTGGCAATCAGACTCTGGTTAAGAAAGCCGCAAAAGAATCTCTGGAAGCAGGGATTGATCCTCTAGAGGCAGTTGAAAATGGGTTATCAGCAGGCATGAGGGTAATTGGTGATCGATTTGAAAAGGGAGAGGTGTTTTTACCGGAACTGCTGATAGCTGCTGACACATTTAATGCAGCTATGGAGATTTTTAAACCCGCAATAGAAGAACAGAAGAAAGAACTTGAGGCATCAGGTCGGGTTTTGCTTGCCACAGTTAAAGGAGATGTTCATAGTATTGGTAAAAACATTGTTGCAACAGTTCTTGAAACTAATGGATTTGATGTTATAGATATAGGGGTTGATCAACAATCATTAAGTATTATTGAAGAAGCAAAAAAAAACAAGGCGGATGTTATTGCTCTGTCAGCTCTGATGACTACATCGATGCCCGGGCAAAAAGAGGTTATAGATATACTAAACGAGTTAGGTTTGAGAGATAAGTTTAAAGTGGTTGTTGGTGGAGGCCCTGTAACTGCAGATTGGGCAGAACAGATTGGTGCGGATGGGTACGGTGATACAGCCTTTCAGGCAGTAAAATTGATAAACTCGTTGATAAATGGGTGATAATTTGCAATTAAAATAGAGAGTTTTATATTTTATATATTGATGAGTTCACTCTAAAAAGGCCTTAAATTGTTATTTTCCATAATTTTCACATAATACTTAATATATCATTGCTTATATTGTAAAGAGTTATCAATTAGAACTTTTTAAATAGTTGATAAAAATGGTTTTTAGCGTAGGCTCATTAATAAATAATATATAAAGAATTGAAAACTGGGACTAAAAACCATAATTCAGATAAATAAAACCATATTTAGGTAAAATCTCGCACACACAATTAAGGTAAATTTTGTTTTTCGATCTACACAGATGTCCTACACAAATGTCATCCTGGTCTTGGAGATGGGATGTCTTTGTTGTAATGGGTATATTGGGCTACCTATAAAGACTTTAATTTTACTCATTGTTTAAAGAACCTTTTCTGCTGCTTCTTTGGACAGGCCAAGGTCGTGAAGTGTATCCAGAATCGTGTACCTTGGCCTTAGCACCCAGCCGTTGATTATAGCATCCATAGCATCATCAATGCTCAAATCGATCTCTGAATAATTTTTTGGGGCCCCGCTTTTTTCCAGGGCATTTTCTATTTCATTTGCAGGCCTTATAAATTTGTAACAGTTATCCCATATGTCATACCAATTATCAAGAATGTACTCTAATTCTTTTTCTTTTTCATTCCAATTCATGTACTTCTTATTTAATTGTTCCCAGAGTCCGTTTGCATATTCACCATACTTCTTTTTGAGAAATGATAATATTTCTTCTGTATCAAAATAGTTATTTTTTAATTTTTCCATGTTTATTCGTTTTTTAATCGGATACTCTGATAGAAAATCAAAAAGCCTTACAGCTATAGGAGTTGCAACTCCTACCTGTGTACCGTGGAGGAGTTTTTTTCTTCCGTAAATCAAAGCAAGTAAATCCCAGTAGTGAGAAATTACATGCTCTGAACCTGATGAAGGGGTAGATGTTCCAATGATCGTCATTGAAAGGCCTGATCTCATGATACCGTCGGTTAATTCCTTTATACCCTTTTTGGATTTTTTACCAATCTCTTCGGGAATTGCCATATACCTTTTTTCTGTGATATCAGTAATATAAAAACTCATAGGACAAAAGTAGCTCTTTTTAATCAAATTGGATAATTTCCAATCCGCTATACAGCTAGCTTTTGATAGAATATCCCCGAATCCAGATAGAACCATTTCGGTTGGGGCATCTTTTAATATGTTAATGTCTGCATAAATCGCTATAAGATTGCTAATTGGCATAGTTTTTTTTATGCCTCTGTCAGTCATAGCCGCAAGAGTAGATGTATATCCGTTCATCGAAGGAGCAGTTGCAATTAAAATACTTGGTATACTTAGAATGGTTGCAGCATATTTTGTTATATCACTTATAACTCCAGATCCTATTGAAATTAAAAAATTAACTCTATCCTTCAGAATCTTTGAAACATTTTCAGAATTTCTTATTTCTGGTTTTATCAGTGATACTCCATCGCCCATCGGTTTTTCTATGGTCTCTATCCCTGATTTTTTTAGAGATTCAATCACATTACGTGCTACTTTATTTTCAATTCTTTTATCGAATATTACTCCACCAGTACCCGAAATACCCAGATTCTTGATGTCCTGAACAATGTTCCCTATTATATCTTCGCCAATGCTCAGCTTTTTTATTGGGATTGTATGTGTTTTACCACACACGCAATCAAAAGAGCTATTCATTATTTCTTCTGTGGGTTTTGTTTTAACATCTTCGATAGATAAATTTGTGGTTTTTTTTAAGTCCATGATAAAATACCCTCTTAGAAATTCCTTTTTGTTCTATTATATGGAAAATATATATCAACTGTATTTTATGCAAGTTTTATTATTTCCAGATATTCATAATCCCATTTTTTGTGTTGACTTGCTAATAATTCTCCTTTAAATTGTTTTTTTAATTACCTTAAGGTATATAAACTATAACATTTGGTTTTATAAACAATTGCTATATTGAAAATAAATAATTGCGTAGGTAGATGATGGATTTACGAGAAAAGATAATATATCAACAGATAGAAGAATCATTGGGTAAGCTTAGCTATCTAAAGGATATTGCAATTGGTATTCCTGCTGAGGATATTGCAAAATTAGAGAAAAATCTTAAAGAAGCAGAAGATGCAATTGTTAATCATAAAAATATGATTGCCAAAAATAAACTAACTCTTTTTGAAGAGATTTTTTCTTTAATTGAAGATAAATACTTTTCAAAACTTACACCTCGTCAAATTGATTTGATATCTCGAAGCGAACAAAGGCCAAAAACCCTGGACTATGCTAGAGAGGTATTTGAGGACTTTGAAGAAATAAAAGGATTTGAATCCAACAATGTTGATCCCGCAATGGTTTGTGGTTTTGCTAAACTTAAGGGAAACGATGTAATGGTAATTGGGCATGAAAAAGGGGGATTTGATGAGGATTTTAGGAGAGGTGGGAGTGCTTTACCCCAGGGCAATCAAAAGGCAATACAGGCAATGAAACTTGCTGAGAAGTTTAATATTCCGGTGGTTACCTTTGTTGATACACCCGGATCATGGCCACTTGAGGAGTTTTTGCCGGCTCAGAGAATAGCAAAAAACCTGGAGATGCAGTACTTACTTAAAGTTCCTCATATTTCTGTTGTAATTGGAGAGGGTGGCTCTGGAGGGGCTCTTGCAATTGATCTGTGTGATTATAGAATAATGCTGGATAAAGCCTATTACTCGGTAATATCAATCAGCGGTGGAGCAGCCATTATAGCAAAGGATAAACGCCATATTACGGAGGACGATCTTGACAGAGCTGCCGAAAACTTAAGGATTACGGCAAAGGATGCCTATGAATTAGGTGTTGTAGATAAGATTGTCGAGGAGCCAAAGATTGGTGTAAGGAAGAGCGATAAGGATTTTTACCCTGTACTTAAAGACGCTATAATTGATGGACTTGATATTATTAAATCAAAAGTATCACCCTTCTTTATTCCTGGTAGCGGTTCAAAGAATTCGTGGAGGCTGAAAAAGTACCAGGTTCCTATTTTACTAAGAAAAAGGAAGTCGAAGTACAGGAAAATAGGAAAATATCATACGAATCTCTCAGATAGAATAAAGTTCTTTTTTGGAGAAATATATAGAATAAGATGGATACACTCAATATTTGTGCCAATAAGAAAAAGCATTGATGCCTTTATAAAGATGAAGGCAAAAGAAGCGGAAGGAACATTCCTCCTCGAAGCAAGTGAGCAGCCGAAGGTATTAAAGTATGAAGATAGATGGGTAGAATGTCCCAATACAACAATCCATGGATGTCAGGATATCTGGGTACCAACTTTATTCGAGGAGTACAACGGTATCTGCCCAAACTGTGGTTATCATTTTAGATTAATTATTGATAATTATATTGATTTGATTCCAGATAAAGGAACTTTTAGAGAGTTTAATACTGGAATTGAATCTATAAATCCATTGAACTTTGATGGCTTTGATGAAAAAATTAGAATCGCAAAATCCAAAACCGGCAGAAAATGTGCAATGATAACGGGTTATGCCCATATAAATGGAATTCCGGTTGTAATGGTTTTTACTGATGTAAGGTTTAGGGCTGGCACTCTTGGTAGTGCTGAGGGGGAGAAGTTTTACAGAGCGATCAAAAGAGCTATTAGAGAAAAAAAACCATTGGTTGCTGTTCATCAATCAGGTGGTGCTCGCATTGAGGAAGGTATTCTTGCCTTAATGCAAATGGTTAAAACCAGTATTGCTGTTGCCATGTTCAAGCAAGCAGGGGGATACTATATTTCGGTGGAAACTGATCCTACTATGGCAGGTGTACTTGCAAGTTACGCAAGCCTTGGGGATATCATTCTGGCTGAACCCAATGCTCAAATTGGTTTTGCAGGGATTCACGTTATACATCAGACGGTTAAACAGAAAAAACCCAAGAATTATCAGCATGCAGAATTGGTTATGAGCCGTGGTGGGGTAGATGCCGTTGTAAACAGGAATAATCTGAAATCAACTATTTCAAGGTTGTTAATGCTTAGAAAGGCCAAGGGTCGTGAGTGTTTTGTATAAACGTGAATGCTTTTATAGTGCTTTCAATGAGAGCAAGTATATTTTTAATATTAAAATCAGGGATTTTTAATGGCCACAGAGAGTACAATTAAAAAAAGGAAAGATGGATACTGCAGAATAACACAATATTTTACCAGTCACACAGGTATTGTTAGCATAAAGGTTGAGGAAGAGCAGAAAGTTGAAGAGGGAGACCTCCTGTATACAATTACAAGGTTGGGATTAATTAAAAAAAGATTGGCTGAAGAGGATGGAGTTGTTAAGGACATAAATAAATCTATTGATGGAAAGTTCTGTGGCTATCATACAGAAGTTCTAAAATTAGAACATAAGTTAACCCCTGAAGAGGTGCAAAATCTTGAAGAAGAGAGGGATTATACATTCGTATACGCTCCACAGGGGGCACAATACTATATTACTCCCAACCCTGGATTGCCTCCCCTTGTAAATGTTGGTGATACAGTTAATAAGGGAGATGTTATAGCTATTGCTATGGTGATGAAAAAGAGGCGGGAGATAATATACAATGGAGAGAGGGGAAAAATTGCAAAAATTTATTTTATGAATGGTCAACAGTGTAAAGAGGGCGATAAACTCTTTGGTATACTGCCCAGACCACTATAGAATTTTTTAATATATAAATAACCTTTTATTATCCTCACAATTTACAGATACTATGAATAGAAACCACGAAAAAGAAAGATTAATTAAACAAAAATTGAGTAATGATAATTTTAATTCAGTGGGAGTTTTATACTACAATAAGGTAACCTCAACTATGGATGTAGCTGCAGGCCTGGATTATAATTCTTTGGTAGATCCAACAGTTATTGTAGCAGAAGAGCAAACCCATGGAAGAGGTAGATTTGAAAGAAAATGGTATAGCAGTAATGATGACAGTATATTCTCAATTGTATTAAAGAATTTTGATTTTTCAGTACCTTATAGCATGATAGCTTCTCTCGGTGTGTACAATGTTATACATGCATTTTCATCAAAGGTTGGTCTAAAATGGATAAATGACGTTTTCTGGGGGGATAAAAAGATATCCGGCATTCTGACAGAAGAGAAAAATAATCGAACTATTATTGGAATAGGCGTCAATTTAAATACCAAAGATTTTCCATTTCCTATATCAAGTATAGCTACATCTTTGTTTCTGGAAACAGGTAAACATTATGATAAAATCGATTTTACCGTAAGGTTGATCAAGTCGGTATTAACCCTTATAGATAAAGCACATGATAATGGCGTGGAGGAACTTTTAAAACAGTGGGAAAGGGCATCCAAAATGAGAGGATCAATGGTAAGGGTAGAAACAGTTTCGGGTGTAAAAACAGGGCTGGCCTTTGGTATTGATTATAAAACAGGTGCACTTAAGCTTAAAATCCGGGGTAAAATAATAGAAATTTATGATGGAAAGCTTACCTTTATAAATAATATTAGAAAATAAGCCTTTTCTATTCAACTTTATCTATTGAGACTTTGATACTATGTCCCATGTTTTTTAAAAATGAGAAATCACCTTCAACCTTACCAATTGGAAAAACAGAAGAAATTGCTCTAGGTTTATCATCAACACTTGCAGGGGTTTTATCAAAAAAAATACATAAAGCCATTCCCTGTGGCCATATGGCTAATTCACCCGGTTCCATTTCAACCTTTGTCTTGTCAGAGTTTACTCCATCAATTCCACAATCACCATAATACTCTCCACCCCACCTATCCATAGTTAATTTTAATGGAAGTTTGGAGTAAAAAAAATCACTGGTTTTAGTTTCGTTAAGAGTTGCTTCAAGGGTTTTTGAATCTACTTTAATGATTATTTTTTTGCCCAATTTCTATCTCCAGAATTTTAATAAATTTACTCTTTACAATTCTTTTATCTTTTGGAGATGGAATGGTATGGTAGTTTTAACTCCTTCTCCTTCGATAATAAACGATTTTAACATCTCTTCCATCTTCTTTATTGCACTTTCTTTATCTTTCCCCCAAACGATTAGATTTGCAAGTAGAGAATCATATGCCATTGAAATTGGAAATGAACCTTTATCCTTAATTGTGGGAATAAATGTATCAACTATGATATTTTCGTCTTCCGGAGGAATGAACTTTGTTATTGTTCCCGGCGCTGCCTCAAAATTATTTTCGGGATCTTCAGCATTTATTCTACATTCAATTGCGAAACCATAGCTTTTAATATCATCCTGATTATAGCCGAGTTTTTCTCCAGATGCAATTCTTAGCTGTTCAGAGATCAGGTCCTTACGATATACCATTTCACTAACCCGATGTTCAACCTGAATCCTGGTATTCATTTCCATAAAATAGAAGTTTTCTTTTTCATCAACAAGGAATTCTACAGTGCCTGCATTTGTATATCCTACTGCTCTAGTAAGAGTTATTGCAGCATTGGTTAAAGCTTCTCTCAACTCATCCGAAATATCAGCTGGTGAAAACTCTATGAGTTTTTGATGTCTTCTCTGAATTGAGCAATCTCTCTCACCAAGATGAACAACATTGCCATATTCATCCGCCAATACTTGAACTTCTATATGTCTGTTTGGATAGATAAGTTTCTCAATAAAAACTTCATCGCTTCCAAACAATGTTTTAGCCTGTTGTTTTACTGAATTAAAACTGCTGAAAAGTTCGTCTTCCTCATATACTCTCTCCATCCCCATCCCACCGCCACCATCTGCAGCTTTCACAATTAGAGGATAACCAATATTATTGCCAACTAATGCAGCTTCTTTCTCGGTTTTTATGGGTCCCTCAGAACCAGGGGTTACAGGTATATTTGCACTCTTTGCAATTTTTTTTGCTTTAACCTTATTACCCATCAAAACAAAAACAGAGGTGGGAGGTCCTATAAACTTTGAATAATGGTTTGCAACTTTTGCGAAATCAATATTTTCTGATAAAAAACCTACTCCAGGATGTATTGCATCCACTTTGAAATGAGATGCAACTGATATAATTTCAGGTATCTCATTGTAGGCTCTAATACATATATTTTCGTTGCTTTCCGTTACATGGAGGGATTGCTCATCGCCAAGGGTATAAACACTAACAGACATGATATTATTTTTTTTAAGGGCTTTCAAAATTCTAACGGCGATAACTCCTCTATTGGCGATTAATACTTTCTCAAACATAACACTATCCTGAATTATTAAATTTTTTATATGTTGAAAATATTTTTGTTAAATATAACTATTTGTATAGAATATTCAAACAATTAGTTAAATAGGTGAGAAAATATTCCGTTATAATGTTTTGTACGTTTGAAACAATTCGGGCATCTTCTTTAAGGATTCAATAATATAATCGGCTTTAGCAAAGTTCTGATTTTTTGTATGATAGTTTGGAACTGCAATTACATACATACCTGCTGATTTTGCTGCTAATACTCCAGCTTCTGAGTCTTCAAATACAACACAATGGTTGGGTTTTACATTGAGTTTAACACTAGCCTTTAGATATATTTCGGGATCAGGCTTTGGATGGCTTACTTCATCACCAAATATCATTAGGTCAAAGATCGTTATTCCAAAATTTCTATCTAAAGATGAGATATAATTCGGAAATATTTTTTTTAGTACCTCAACTGCCTGATCTTTTATAGATGAAGTTACAAGTGCTGTTTTTAAACCAAGCTTTCTTAAAAAAAGAATAGCTTCTTCGGCACCTTCCATAGGTTTAAGCTCTGAGTTTCTAATTTCATCAAGATAGTATCTGTATCTTAGCTTTAGAACTTCCTCAGGCCGTTTATCGATTTTGAAATCTTTTATAATCCTATTTACATTATCTTTTGTTGCAACACCAATAAATGAATGAATATAGTCATTTTTTAGCTTAATGCCAAGATAATCAGCCATTTTATGGTATGATGAGACGTGCAGAGCTTCTGTATCGGCTATTAGCCCATCAAGATCAAAAAGTACCGCTTTTAGAGTATTCATTTCTATCAAAAAAAACCTCCAGAACTTGATTGTACTGATAATTTACAATAATAAGCAAGTATATTTACATTCCTAAAAAAACAATGTTTGCCTATTCGTTTTATATCAATATAAAATTATTTTTAAATAAGCTTGAATATATTTTATTATCTTAGCAAAATATTGTATGCTAATAAAAAAAAGAATGATTTTAATGAATAAAGTTATATATATACTATTTATTTTCCCTTGACAATGAAATTCTATGCCAATTATATTCCAGTAAGTTTGATATTTTTATTATTTTAGTTCTCTCTAAAAATATATTAGAACTGAAAAAAAAGGAGTATAAATTTGAGAATTCTGGATTTAAGAAGAATAGATTTGTATGAGTTTAAAAGAAAATTAAAGAAAGAAAAATTGTTTCCAGAGGATGCTGAAATCAGGGTAAAAAAAATAATTGACGATATTTATAACCGCGGTGATGACGCTCTTATTGAGTATACGGAGAAGTTTGATCGCTGTGCTATTCCAAAGGAAGAGATAAGAGTCAGAAACGATGAGCTTGATATGCTGAGTAATTGTATTGATTCATCTTTTCTAGAATCTATAAAACTATCCATAGAAAGGGTACGTAGATTTCACAATCATTCAATCCCCAGGGATTGGGCATTTATTGATGATCTTGGAAATGTTTTAGGCCAAAAGTATACCCCAATTGAGAATGTGGGAATCTATATTCCTGGGGGAAAAGCCGCATATCCTTCGACACTAGTTATGACAGCCGTAATTGCCCATGTAGCAGGAGTAAAGAATATATCTGTTATTACTCCTCCAGGTTCTTTTGAAAAACCATCAGTTATTGCTGCAACAGTAAAGGCAATAGGCGGAATAAAAAATGTATATAGAGTAGGTGGAGTGCAGGGGATTGCTGCTATTGCATTTGGAACTCAAATAGTTAACAAGGTGGATAAAATAATAGGCCCTGGAAATCTATATGTGGCAATTGCGAAAAAGCTTCTTTATGGTATTGTTGATATTGACATGATAGCAGGTCCTTCTGAAGTTTTAATTATTGCTGATGGCAGCATCGACATAAATTATACAGCTTTTGATCTAATTGCCCAGGCTGAGCATGACGAGGCTGCAAGACCTATATGTATAACCTTTGATTTAGAATATGCAAAGGAGTTAACGAATCGTGTTAGAGAACTTGTTTTAGATAATCCCAGGAAAGATATAGCCGAAAAATCCATTCAAAATAATGGAGTGGTCTATGTTGTTGAAGATATAAACGATGCAATTGATATTGCTAATACTATTGCGCCTGAACATCTTGAAATACAAACATCTAATGCTCGAGCTATAGCAGCGAAAATCAGGAATGCAGGTGCAATATTTATTGGAGAAAATTCTGCTGAAGCATTCGGTGATTACATCTCGGGACCCAGCCACGTTCTTCCAACTGGTGGAACTGCTCGATTTTTTTCTCCTTTAAATCTGATGAGCTTTTATAAGGTTAGTAGTGTAATTGAAATGTCTGAAAAGGGATCAAGCGTTCTTGGGGATCATGCTATACAGATAGCAAAAAAAGAGGGTTTGTTTGGTCACGCTAATTCTATCAATATAAGGAGAAGAAAGAATAATGGATAGTGAAAGAACTGGTTATATAAAACGAGCAACTAGTGAAACTGAAGTAGAGATTTCGATTAATCTTGATAAAAAAGGCCAGTACACTATAAATACTGGTATCCCCTTTTTAAATCATCTACTTGAAGCTTTTGCAAAGCATGGAGGATTCAATCTTACAGTATATGCTCAGGGAGATATTGAAGTAGATTTCCATCATCTTGTTGAGGATATAGGTATAGCCCTCGGGAAAGTATTGGCAAAGGCTATTACGGATAAATCGGGAATTAAAAGATACTCAACTGTGCATATACCTATGGATGAATCGCTTGTGAGGGTTAGCATAGATATTTCGGGAAGATCATACCTAAATTATGATGTCGAACTGAATAATAAAATGATACTCCATTTTGATGGTGATCTAATTGAAGAATTTTTTAGAGGATTTGTTCAGAATGCATCAATAACAATGCATATAGATAAAATAAGAGGGAAAAACAGTCATCATATTCTAGAGGCTATTTTTAAAGCTTTTGGGATTGCTCTTAAGGATGCTGTTTCTATAAAAGATTCTGAAGGAGATATTCCATCAACAAAAGGTATTATTGAGTAGTAACTTTTATGAATTTTTTTATATTCCAAAATTTGAACAGTATACTTGAATTAGAATATGAAATTAAACTTTGGGTGAGTTAAAGAATAGACCTGCCCTTTTTTGTAGAAAGACTTTGTATAGTTTAATAAAAAATTATAATTCTAATCAGATAGTTGAAGTTTATTTTTAAAATAAAAAGCGGAATAGTTTTGGTATGAAATTAATAACAATAGTTAACCTTGGAATAAGCAATATAAAGTCTATTGTAAGAGGTTTTTCTACACAGGGTTACGAGGTTAAGATTACAGACAGTCCTGACGATATAAGTTCTGCGAGTTTACTTGTTCTACCCGGTGTTGGTGCATTCCCCAGGGCTATGGAAATTATAGAAAAAAAAGGAATTCTAAAACCTATTAAGAGATATGCCCTCTCGGGAAGGCCACTTTTAGGGGTATGCCTCGGAATGCAACTCCTTTTTACTGAAAGTGAAGAGCATGGAATTACAAAGGGGTTGGATATAATTAAAGGCAGAGTAGTAAAGTTCCCTGATGATAGGCCGGTTCCACATATGGGTTGGAATGAGGTTATTCAAACAAAGGAAAGTCCAATTTTTCATGGTATTAAAAATATAGCGGACTTTTACTTTGTTCACTCATATTATGTTGAACCGGATAACTTGAGGAATGAAATTGCATACAGTGACCATTTTGGTAGGTTTACAGCAGCTGTTCAGGATAAAAATGTTTTTGGAACTCAGTTTCATCCTGAAAAAAGCCAGATTAATGGTCTTAAACTTTTAAAAAATTTTGCTGAACTTGGGATTATTCAATAAAAAAAATGTGAGTATTATAAAAAATATGGTTTTCTGCCATTTCGAGGGGAGATAGAAACCTTAGTACAGCAGAAAACGATCTTAAGAAAGTATAATATTATTAATTAGAATTATGAGGGTTTATATGATTTTTATACCTGCAATTGATTTAATTAATGGGAAATGCGTTAGACTTCACAGAGGCGATTATTCAAAAAAGAAAGAATATTCCAGTGAACCTGTTGAAGTTGCAAAAGAATTTGTAAATCAGGGGGCAAGCTACCTTCATGTAGTGGATCTTGATGCAGCAAAAGACCCTGAATTAGATAATTTAAAAACTATTGGAAAAATAGTTAAAACAGTAAATGTTCCTGTTGAAGTAGGAGGTGGAATTCGAGATAGAGAAAAAGCTGAAAAACTTTTTGATATTGGTGTTGATAGAATAATAATTGGCACCCTTCTGGTTAAGAATCCTGAACTCGTAAGAGAAATCACCGCTCTTTATACAGAAAAGGTTGCGGCTGGAATTGATGCAAAGGATGGTAAGGTGTATATTTCTGGATGGAAAGTTGATGGAGGAGTCCCAGCTATAGATATGGTTTATAAAGCAAAAAATCTCGGAATCAAGATAATTGTGTATACAGATATTAAGAGGGATGGTACACTAATTGGCCCTAACCTTGAAGGTATTAAAAGAATAGCAAATGCTGCAAAGTTGCCAGTAGTAGCTGCTGGTGGAATACACAGTATTGAGGATTTGAGGGCTATTAAATGTCTTGAACCTGAAGGTGTGATAGGGGTTATTTCTGGAAAAGCTATCTATGAAGGTAAGATCACTGTGCGAGAAGCGATACATATACTTGAGTAAAACCTTAAAATTGAATTTAGCAAAGGGATAAATTCTTAATGCTGGAAAAAGTGTATTATTTTATTTGTCAAACCACTTTATTCAAATCCTTATAAAATTGTTATCTTAAAATAAATAGATTAGTTAATTTTCAATCATTTTAAAAGTATGGGTTGCCTATTTATTTTATAAAATAATTTATCTATGGTTTTAATAAATGAAACTATAATTGAAGTAAATGAGAGGCTAATCTGATGCTTAAAAAAAGAATAATACCATGCCTTGATATAACAGATGGAAGAGTTGTTAAGGGAGTTAATTTTTTGAATTTAAGAGATGCAGGGGATCCAGTAGAATGGGCGAAAAAATATGATAGAGATGGAGCTGATGAACTGATTTTCCTTGATATAACTGCTACTTCTGACAATAGAGAGACTCTTATAGATGTTGTAGAGGCTGTTTCCGACCAGATATTTATTCCATTTACGGTAGGAGGAGGGATCAGGTCTGTTGAGGATATGCGCAAAATACTTAAAGCTGGGGCTGATAAGGTATCAATAAATACTGCTGCAGTTAAAAATCCATCACTGGTTTATGAGGGAGCACAGGAATATGGTAATCAATGTATAGTTGTTGCTGTAGATGTGAAAAGGGAAGATGATAAGTTTTTGGTCTATATAAGAGGCGGCCGGGAAAGAACCGACATTAATGCGCTCTGGTGGTGCAAAGAGGTTGAAAAACTTGGTGCTGGAGAACTGCTTGTAACAAGTATGGATAGAGATGGTACAAAAGACGGATATGACCTCGAATTGTTAAAAGCTATAACATCGAGAGTTAATATTCCGGTTATAGCTTCAGGAGGATGTGGTAAGCTGTCACATCTTTATGATGCCATTACAGAAGGTGGAGCATCAGCGGTGCTTGCAGCTTCAATATTTCATTATGGTGAGTTTACGATACCTGAAGTTAAAAAATATTTGAAAGAAAAGGGGGTCCCCATACGAGAGTAGTTGGAGGAGAATTATGGATAAAGGCAAACTGGTAATTTTTGATATGGATGGAGTTTTGGTTGATGTTACCAGTTCATACCGGGAAGTTGTGAGAAAAACAGTTAATCTTTATCTTAAAGAAATACTGGGAATAAGTATCAAAAAGGAAAACTGGCTTACATTATCAGAAATTGATCTTATTAAAAGAAGTGGAGGGCTCAACAATGATTGGGATTTAACTTACACTATTTTGAATACAATTTTGACCAGCTATTTTGATAGTGATAACAGAGCATATATTAAAGCCTTTTTAGAGATTGGCAGAGAGGCAGGTAAAGATGCTGATAAAGATATCAATACGAATAACCTTGTACACCTGATTGAAAATTACAGAGGAAAGTTTAAAAGAGGGCGAATAGAAAAAGCCATCGATAATATAAATCTTTCGAAGATTTTTAATCCTAAGAATTTTAAAGAAAATGTATCTCCTTTCTTAATTTACAAAGGCGATGTAACTACAGGGAATTTGGTAAAAAGAATATTTCAGGAGATTTACCTCGGGAAATCTCTTTTTTATGATATTTACAAAGAAGAGGCTATATATTGTAAAGGTGATGGACTGATTGAAAAGGAGTATCTAATACCGGATATTGGTGTAATTAAGAAGCTAAGCGATTTAGCACTTCTTTCAATTGCAACAGGAAGGCCAAAGATAGAGGCATTGTATGCTTTACAAAGATTCAAAATAAAAGATTTTTTCTATCCTGTAGTAACTGAGGATGATATAGAAGCCGCTGAAATGAAAACATCCCAGTCTCTAAGAAAACCAAATCCTTTTATTATTAATGAGTGTATCAGTAGGTTAAATTTTAAAGAGAGAAGAAATGCTTACTATGTTGGAGACATGCCAGATGATATGGAAGCGGCCGTAATGGCGAAAGTTCAGCCTATAGGTTTTATATACAGAAATAATAGAGGAAATGGCTCGGAGGTGGATATAAAAAATCATATTAGCATTTTAAAGGATAGGGGAGCTGAGGTTGTTGTTTTTAATTTTGACGATTTAATAAAAGTAGTTAGTTAGCAAGGATATCCAAAAATCATTTTTGTTTTTAATGAAAATTATAAAGGACTCTACTCTTCTTTTAATTTGTTTCAAGCTCTCCAATCAACAAAACATAAACGAAACATAAATAGAAGCTTAAAATCCATAACATTAGCGTAGTATTAGTATAGAAAAAAAAGAGGGATTTTCTGCTCCCTCTTTTTAATTTTATAAATTAAGTTTCATAAATAATTATCGAAACATATAAGGCTTGTAGCACGAGTTTTAACGTTTGGAAAACTGAAAACTCTTTCTGGCTTTTGGCTTTCCAGGTTTTTTTCTTTCAACCATTCTTGAATCTCTAGTTAAAAATTTACCCTTTGATAAAGCTTGTTTTGAATCAGGATCTACCTCAACCAGGGCACGGGCTATCCCATGACGAATTGCTCCTGCCTGACCTGTAAAACCACCACCCTTTACATTTATCCTTATATCCCATTTACCTATATTATCAGTAACTTCTAGTGGTTTCATAATGGTTACAATTTCATTTTCAGTAGGAAAATATTCCTGAGGGCTTTTACTGTTTATAGTAATTTTACCCTCTCCACTTCTTATCATTACTCTTGCAACTGAAATTTTTCTTCTTCCCGTTGCAAAAACCCAATTATCAGGCACCTAAAGCCTCCTTAAATATTAAGATAGATTTTTATTTATATTAATTATATATCAATGATCTCTGGCTGTTGAGCGGCATGTGGATGATTTTCACCCGCATAAATTTTCACATGTTTTAACTGTTTTCTACCAAGTCTATTATGAGGAAGCATACCTTTTATAGCATTTTTTAATACAAAAGTTGGGTCCTTTTCCATCATTTTATAGTATGGAATTTCTCTCAATCCTCCAGGATAGCCAGAATGGTGATAATAATTTTTCTTAAATTGTTTATTTCCTGTAACCCGAACTTTATCTGCGTTTATTATCACTATAAAATCTCCCATATCTACAGACGGGGTATATTCTGGTTTATGCTTCCCCCTCAAAATATGGGCTACCTTACTTGCCACTCTTCCAAGAACCTTATCCTTTGCATCTATAATAAACCATTTTTTATCTATTTCCTCTTTTTTTGCATAAAAGGTTTTTGTCATTTGATATCCCCGTATTTCTATAGTAATTTTAGACAGTATAGTGAAATTTGTATGGAAGATATTACATGAAACGGGTATTGTCAAGAAAAAGTGAATTGTGATCTGTCTATATAAAAGTTGTATATATTTCTATATATTAAAATAACCCATAAAGGTATATTTGAAATATTGAAAAATGAAAATAACAGATATACAGCCTCAAAAGAAGAACAAAAATCG
>QNBN01000025.1 GCA_003645695.1 Spirochaetota bacterium
CTCGTGGCAAAAGGTCTTGTACACTATATAGGCGTGAGCAATTTTGATGTGGATCAGATGAGAGAAGCTCAGAAATATTCATCTATTCCTCTGGCATGTAACCAGGTTGAATATAATATTATGTATAGAGAACCGGAGTTAAATGGAGTTTTAGAGTTTTGCCAGAAGAATAATATTATTTTAACTGCCTGGAAGCCTCTTGAGAGAAAAAAGCTACTTTCAAACAAAACAATAGAGAATATGGCAAAAAAATACAATGTAACTCCAGCTCAGATTGCTCTAAATTGGCTTGTCAGAAAAAAAAAGGTTGTAACAATACCTATGTCATTAAAAAAATATCATCTTAAAGAAAATTATGAATCACCGGACATTGAATTGGAAAAAGAAGATTTAAAAATATTAGATGGATTAAAAAAATAATATGGAATAATGTGATAGAGTCTCAGAAGAGGCGTAGTTTATTTAATTAAGAAAAAGTGATTGTATAAGCTTATAGAAGTTTCATTATGTAATTGGATTTTTGGTAAATTAGAGAATCTGTAAATTTATCTGTGAAAATCTTCTTTTTATAATATTCATAGATTAGAATATTTCCTTAATCTTTCTTCAAAATATATAGTAAGCTGAGAATATTTTATAGCCCATCTCTGATTCTCATATTCTACCTTTTACTAATATCATCAATAGCTAAATAAACTTATTTAAAAAGAGCATCTTCATTAGGAAAAATAGCCCTTGTTTTTGTTACTTTCTTTATACCTCTATTTAGACTTTCTATGGGATTTGTGGTATAAATAAGGGTTCTTATTTCCTGAGGATATTTAAAATAAGTTGCAAGTTCTCCTCAGTTTTCTCGCCATGATTTTAAAATGTAAGAATATCTGGGGGACTTTTTTTCTTTTAAAACCTTTTTTAATTCTTCTCTTTTAAACATTTTGTTACCTCCAGTAATTTTTTTATCGGTCACTTGGAGGAACCTCCAAGTGGTATTACTGAAGATTTACACAGTTTATTTTACACTACCTTACGTAATTCCCAGCTTATTGAATACCTCTTTATAGAGTGAAAAGTACTTGGAATTGGCAAACTCTTTGATTTTTTCTTCGGGGAGTGCCCCTAGTAAATCATCCAGATATTTTAATATTACAGTTATATCGTTCAGAAGTGTTTTATCAATTACCAGGGTCTCTGGTTCTTCTTCGATTATCTCTTCTTCTTCAACTATTTTGTCTAACTCCTCACCTGATAAACTTACAACTTCCTCTTCACTAGCCTCTGTCTCTTCAGCTTCAGGTGATGATAGATCTATGTCTTTCTTTAATATTTTTTCCTCTTCCTCTGTAAGCTCAACCCCGCCTTCAAGTATTTCTTCTCCTTCAGGACTGGTAATCTCTTCTGTCGTTTCTACTGTTTCTCCCAGAGTTTCCTCTGGTTCAGGCATGTTTTTTTCCAATTCAGATTCAATAACTGGTTGAGTTTCCTCTTCTTCTCTTTTTTCTCCTTCGGTGCTTTCGGAAATAATTGCCTCTCCTGCCTCAAGATCAGCTATATCCGGAATTTCCTCTTTTGACAAATCTATAGGTGTTTCTTTTTCACCCTCAGACGATGGAATTTCTATATCTTCAATTTTTCCGAAATCTTCCAATTCAGACTCTTTTAAAATATCTCCCGCATCTATTTCTATATCCTCTACTTCACCTAAAATTGGAGCTTCAAGTAGCTCTTCCCCCGCTTCTTCACCCTTTTGGGTTATTTCTCCTACTTCTTTTTCTGATTCTCCTTCAAGCTTAGATAGCTCTTTTTCGAGCTCTTCATCCAATCCCTCTAATTCTTCCCCAATTTCTCCTTCAATTCTTTCTTCTACATTCTCTTGAGGAGTCTGTTCCTCATTTTTGCTTTCGTTTATCTTTTCCCCCACATTTTCCTCCACTGATTTGATATAGCTATCAAGGTCCATCTCTTCTTCATCAAGATTTGCTTCTAATTGCATGCCTTCAGTATCAAATTGCTCGAGTTCTTTTTCCAACTCTTCATCGGAAATTTCTTCTTCAATTAAATCTCCGCTTATATTTTCAGGTTCAATTTTTTCCGGTTCCGATAAGTCTATCTCACTTCCAATCTCCTTCTCTAGTTCCTGAGTATAGTTTTCCTCTTCTTCATCCTCAATTTCAATATCCTCAAGGTCCTCAGGAGTAAGTTGTTCAATTTCTTCTGAAATATCGAAATCATCCTCATCTTCACCATGAGGCTTATTCATTTCTGAAGCTTCTATATCTTCTGTATTTTCAGAATCCAGTATTTCATTTCCCTTTTTACTGAAAGAAGTGCTGTTTTCTTCCACTTCTTGAACTATTTCTGCTTCTGATAATATATTGTTTAGCTCATCTTTAGAAAGGGCAATATTCTCCTCGTTGTTGTTGGAATCGGAGTTATTGTCAAAGGGTGATTGAATCTTTTCATCTATTTTATTCTTCATTATAGAGCCCCCTTATAAGCTACTTCATAACTATAGTATATACGTAATTGAGAAAAAATCAAAAAGAAATAATATCTTATTAGAGTATCGGATTTTTTATGTGTAAAAATTTACTCTGTTTTTCTTATCTCAATAAGTTTTTTTAAAGTTTTAATCTTTTTTGATCCAATACCTCTTATTTTCATCAAGTCTTCTATAGATTGAAAGCCTCCGTGATCTTCTCTATATTTTATAATTCTTCGTGCTATTATAGGCCCAATTCCGGGTAATTCAATTAGCTTCTGTAAACTGGCATTGTTAATATCGATTTTAAGATTTTTTTTGTGAATTGCCAAATTGTAATTGTGATTTACAGACTTTTCGGTTAATGGACTTTTTCTATCTCTGGCATATTTTTCACTTGGTCTTTTATGTAAATCATTTTTATTGTATCTTACAATGAAGTAGGTAAAATTTTGATATTGTATTTGACTTTTGATATTATAAATTGTAAATGTAACGGCTATAAAAAATAATATGACGAATATTAATTTATATGTATTGTTTATCATAATTTTCTCAATAATAATATCCTATCTTTTCACAATGATTTTGTCAAAAAAATCTTGATTTTTAGGCAATTGAATGTATTATTTTACTATTGAGGTATGGATAAAAGAGAGATTGTAGAGAACAATAGGGTTTGCATAATTGGTTTAAATGTAAATAGGGAAGATTACGATAAGGATGAAGAATCCCTGGACGAACTCTCTTTGCTTGCAGAAACTGCCGGTTTTAATCCTGATGTAAAACTTCTCCAAAGAAGACAAAAAATTGACCCCACCTATTATATTGGGTATGGTAAAGCAAAAGAGGTAAGGGAGGTAGTTTCTCAAAATCAAATTGATACAGTGTTGTTTGATTTTGAACCATCACCGGTTCAGATAAGAAACCTTGAAAAACTTATAAAATGCAGAATTATAAGCAGAACAGAACTTATACTAACAATTTTTGAAAAGCGTGCGAGAACAAAAGAGGCTAAACTTCAGGTAGAGTTAGCCACCCTTATGTACTCGCTTCCAAGGCTGCGTCATATGTGGCCTCACCTCCACCGAACAGCCGGAGGAATAGGTACAAGGGGGCCTGGTGAAAAGCAACTTGAGGTTGATAAGCGTAGAATTTCAAAGAGGATAAGCACCATTAAAAGACAGCTGCTCTCTGTAAAAAAGCACAGAATGGTTATAAGAAGTGGAAGGGACGGAAAGAATAAGGTATCCCTTGTCGGCTATACCAATGCAGGAAAATCATCCTTACTAAACAGGCTTTCACATTCTGATCTATTTACAGAAAACAGAATGTTTGCCACTCTGGACCCGGCAACACGTCAGGTATGGTTGGGCGATGGTATAACGGCCCTTGTAACCGATACCGTAGGATTTATAAAAAAGCTACCTTACAGTTTAATAGCTTCTTTCCGATCAACTCTTGAAGAGGTAAAAGATTCTGATCTGCTTATCCATGTGGTGGATATTTCGAGTAGAGATGCGCTAGAACAGATTATAGCCGTTGAAGATGTACTGTATGAAATTTCTGCTGATGAATTGCCGGTACTGTACGTTTTTAACAAGATTGACCTCATGAAAAATAGAAATGTCAAAGGAACTATAATAAACAGGTATAAAAACTCTGTACTCGTATCAGCGAAAACAGGTGAGGGAATAGATGAGTTAAAGCAAAAACTCAGGGAGTTTTTTTATGCAAGAAGACATTGGAGATCAAAAGATAATATCTACTTGAACATAAAGTAGAATCAAACTAATAAATACCTAAATTTCACATCAAATTTATTGTAACATTTCCTCATTGTTATATAATAAAGCTTTTAATTATCTCATTATTATAATATCCGGCCTGCTAATGAAAAAATTTAGTTTACCACATTTTACATTTGCAGAGATGTTTTCTGTCTTAATTGTTTTTGCTGGGTTAATTGCATATTACACTTCTGAAAAATTTAATTATGTGTTTTTAAATAAAATAGCTCCCATTTTTTACTCCTTTTTATTAATCTCGCTAATTGCTGTAATAATTTTTAAATTCAGTTGTCGTAAGTTTTTATATATTTCACTAATTGTATCATTTGCTTTTTTCTATGCCACTGTAAATTACCTACAGAATAAAGATTTACCAAAGGGTTACAAATTTTTTGCAGCTAGGGTAATCTCAGATGTTAAGTACAGAAATGATCGTTCCAATTTTGAGGTAAAGCTTATTAAAAATTTTGAGCCAAACCATAAAAGATTCTTAAAATATAGTGATAAAGCTATGGTAATAACAGATGCAATTTATCCGGGTTTAGAACGCGGAAGCGTAATAACCGGAATTGGTAAGTTTCGTATAGTTAATAGAGAAAAATCCGAATATAACCAATATCTTTTCTCAAAAGGGATTGACTGGAGTGTAAATGCATCTGATATTGTGATTCATGGTTTTGGGGGGTCTTCAATTTTTTATAAAAATGTTTTAAAATTGAAGATGTCTATTGAAAGAATATGCAATCGAATAATCCCTTATCCCCATTCCACATTTGTCTACGCTATTCTTACGGGGGACCGAAGATTAATCCCATCATATTTAACTGGTATCTTCAAAAGAGTAGGAACCCTTCATATACTTGCTATTTCAGGGCTTCATGTAGGGTTTATTGCAGGGATGTTTATTGCTCTATTTATGATTTTGGGTTTCAGGCATGTTGCTCTTTATCTGATAGTATCGTTTTTTGTGACTGCCTATACCTTTTTTATAGGTGGTTCACCTTCAGTGAAAAGAGCTGGATTGATGTTTGTTTTAGGTGTGCTGCTTTACATACACGATAGAGATAGAGATTATATAAACCTTATAGCGGTTGTTTTTTTATTTTTTATGCTCGGTAATCCACGGTCAATCTATAATCCAGGTTTTCTTCTTTCGTTTTTTGCTACTTTTGGGATTGTCTATCTATCCAATTATATCAAGAAAAAACTGGATAGCTACCTGCCGGGCTATTTAACTATATTAATTTCAATGAGTTTGGCTGCTTCAATTTACACTTTCCCAATTATGATCGCCTATTTTGGAAAATTTTCCTATGTATCCATAATTGCAAATATAGCCATAATCCCTATTACAGCTCTAATTCTTTTGTTAAGTATAATTACCATTGCAATCTATCCAGTTTTTTTGCCTTTATCGATTTTTGTTGCTCGATTGGATGCTTTTTTTGTTTCCCTTCTTTTTATGCTAAATGCTGTTTTTTCCTATGTACCACCGATTTCTTTTAGATTTAATGTGCCGGGGAATATAGGAATATTTGCCTATTTTAGCATTGTTACTTTTTTAGCTTACTACTTCATAAGACGTAAAAAATCATTAAATCCAGTTATACCGGTTATATGAGAACCAATTTGATAGAGACTCCTCCTATGTATAATACTTTTCTACTACTGTGGCACATCTCTCGCATAAATCAGGATGCTTTGGATCTTTACCAACAGTTTCATCATATTTCCAACACCTCTGACACTTTCTGTTATCGGATTTTTTCACTTTGACCAGAACTGTATTATCCTCAGGTATGTCTTCCGTTGCTTCTTCCTTTTTTAGAAGAGTGACTTTTGAAACAACAAACATTGGTTCGAGTTCTGAGAAGTTTTCCTGTAGAAGGTGATATATGCTTTCATCTGCATAGATCGTCACTTCTGATTCGAGGGAGTGGCCTATTATCTTTTGTCCTCTTAAAACTTCAATTTCCTTCAGTACATCTTTCCTTACATCTATCAGTTTGTTCCACGTTTCTCTTAATTGATCGTTAATAAAGCTATTGTCAGGAATTGGGAAATCCAGCAGATGAACACTCTCTTCATATTTTGAACCCGCAGGTTTCAAAATCTCCTCTTTTAGTGTGTTGTAGGCTTCTTCCGTTGTAAAGGCTAAAATGGGAGCCAATAGTGTCAGTAGTGTATTCAGGGCATTAAAAATAACAGTTTGTGCTGATTTTCTTTCGGTGGTAGGTCCTGAACAGTACAATCTATCTTTTACAATATCAAGATAAAAGCTGCTAAGATCAATATTACAAAAATCAAGGAGTTTATGTGCGATGGAGTGGAACTGCCATTCTTCATAGGCTTTTCTGACCTCTTTAATCAATCTCTGGGTTTTATCCATCAGCCAGAGATCCAGCTTTGGCATATCACCCTTTGATACTATATCAGTTTCTGGATTAAATCCATTTAGATTACCAAGCATAAATCTTATTGTATTTCTTATTTTTCTGTAGGAATCTGCGAGCTGTTGAAGTATTGCTTCAGATATTCTTATATCAACGGAATAGTCGGATGAAATTGCCCACAATCTTATAATATCAGCCCCATATTTATTAATAACCTCTTCAGGTGCTATTGTATTCCCAAGGGATTTACTCATCTTTTTGCCTTCGCCGTCGACCGTAAATCCATGGGTTAAAACCATTTTGTACGGCGCTTTATGCCTTGCAGCAACAGATGTTAAAAGAGAGGATTGAAACCAGCCCCTGTGCTGATCAGAGCCCTCAAGGTACATATCAGCTGGCCATCTCAGGTCATTCCTTGTTTCAAGAACTGCGGCATGAGAAGTCCCAGAATCGAACCATACATCCATTATGTCCTTTTCTTTTTCAAACTTCGTTCCTCCACAGTGAGGACATTTAAATCCCTCTGGCAGAATCTCTTTAGCGTTCATTTTAAACCAGCTATCAGAACCTTCTCTTCTAAATAGATCAATAACAGCATTTAGACTTTCATCGGTTATTATTTCTTTTCCACATGATTTGCAGTAGAAGATTGGGAGAGGTACCCCCCATGTTCTCTGCCTTGAGATGCACCAATCAGAACGATTTTCAACCATGGATTTTATTCGATTTATACTTGCGGGGGGGATCCATTGAACTGCATCTATCTCCTTCAAAGCTTCATCTTTAAAACCTTCGATCGATGCAAACCACTGCTCTGTTGCCCTGAAAATAACAGGATTTTTACAACGCCAGCAGTGAGGGTAGCTGTGCGTTATTTCAGAAGAACCAAGCAATACTCCGATTTCATCCAGATACTTTATTATCTCTTCATTTGCATCCTGGACGAACATGCCTTTGAATTGCGGAACATCATCTGTAAATCTTCCATAATCATCCACTGGAGAGATTATGTCAATGTTGTACTTTACCCCTGTTTCATAGTCTTCAAGCCCATGGCCGGGTGCCGTATGTACGGCTCCGGTTCCTGTATCGAGGGTTACATAATCTGCAAAAACGATAGGTGAATCTCTGTCAATAAAAGGATGCCTGAGGACAACTCCATCAAGCTCTTTTCCAATGTAGGTTTTAATTATTTCTTCAACTTTTATACCCGTATTCCGCTTAAAATCTTCGAGAAGCTCAGTTGCAACAAGATATTTTTTACCATTACTTTTAAATAATGAGTATTCAAAATCAGGGTGTAGGGCTACAGCAGTATTTCCAGGTAATGTCCAGGGAGTTGTTGTCCATATTACAACATAGGCATCTCTCAACTCATCATATTTGTTAACTCCTTCTTTTACCTTAAAGGTAACGTATATAGATGGTGATGTATGATCGTGATATTCAACTTCAGCATCCGCTAAGGCTGTTACACATGTTGGGCACCAATAAACTGGTTTTAGCCCTTTGTATATAAAACCCCTTTTGGCCATCTCTCCGAAGATTTCTATTTGCTTTGCCTCATATTCCGGTTTATATGTAATGTAGGGATTTTCCCAGTTACCCCATACTCCCAATCTCTTAAACTGCTCTGTCATCGTTTTAATATAGTTTGTGGTAAACTCCTTACACTTTTTTCTGAACTCAACGGGAGTTAAAACTTCTCTTTTAAGATGATATTTTTTTATAACTTCCGTTTCAATGGGAAGACCGTGGGTATCCCAGCCGGGTACAAATGGGGCATAGTGTCCGTTCATTGCCATATATTTTACTATAAAGTCTTTGAGTACTTTATTATAAGCAGTTCCTATATGAATTTTACCATTTGCATAGGGTGGGCCATCGTGCAGAATAAACCATTTCCCATTCTTTCTTTTCTGTATGACCTTTTCATAAATCTTTGACTTATCCCATTCTTCGAGAAATTTAGGTTCTTTTTTCGTTAAACCTGCCCTCATTGGGAAGGATGTCTTTGGTAAAAATAGAGTACTATCGTATGACATTTGACGCCCCTTGATTTCTACATTTAGATATATAAATTATAAATTAAAGGTATAATAGGCAAGTGAACTTTGGTTAACAAAATATCAGACCTTTTTGTATTTAAAATTGAATTTACTGTAAAGATTTTTCGAGCAAATTTCATTAGATAACTTATGAATAAACAATAGAAGTAATATTTTGACATTGTTGCAAGTAGTTTTGTATTATAAATAGAAAAAATATAGTAAATAAAATTTCGCAAGGAGATTTAAATGGAAAATTACGATTATGATCTGGTGATAATAGGTTCGGGACCTGGTGGATATGTTTCTGGGATTAGAGCTTCACAACTTGGCCTTAAAACATGCGTGATTGAAAAAGACAAAACTGGAGGGGTTTGCTTGAATATAGGATGTATACCAACTAAAGCCCTTATTCATCAGGCAGAATTGTATGGAAATGGTGTAGAGATTGAAAAAATGGGAATTGGTATTGAGAAAGGTGGTTTTAACTATGAATACGTTTTTAAAAAATCCAGAAAAGCAGCAGATATGCTCTCCAAAGGGGTCCAATATCTATTTAAAAAGAATAATGTTGATTTAATCTATGGGGTTGGCAGGATAAAATCACAAAATGAGGTATTGGTCAATGATGAAAAGCTTATTAAGGCTAAGAACATTTTAATAGCTACAGGGTCACGCCCCAGAGAGATTCAGGGCTTTGAGTTTAACGGAATAAATGTTCTTTCTTCTGATGATATATTAATGATGAAGAAGCTTCCTGATAGCATAATAATTTTGGGGGCTGGTGCTATCGGTGTGGAGTTTGCGCATATAATGAATAGATTCGGCGTAAAGGTATATCTTGTTGAGATGCTTGACCATATGCTTCCGACTGAGGATGAGGAGGTAGTACAGGTTCTTGCAAGAAGTTTTAGAAAAAGGCGAATAGAGGTTTTTGTAAAAACCAGGGCTCAAAGTATGAAAGTTAATGGAGATAAAGTTGAAGTTTCTATTGTGGACGAAAATGGTAATGAAAAACTTCTCACTGCTGAAAAACTCCTTGTAGTTGTTGGAAGAGTTCCCAATACTGAGGGATTGGGGCTTGATGAAGTAGGAGTCAATACTGATAAAAAGTTTATTACGGTTGGAGATTATTATAAAACCACCGTGGATGGAATATTTGCAGCTGGTGATGTGGTAAACTCTCCTCTTCTGGCTCATGTGGCATCAAAGGAGGGTGAGATTGCTGTTGAATATATGGCGGGAAAAGAGTCTGAGAGAGGGATAAACCCCGATGAAATACCCGCCGGTGTCTACTCAGAACCTCAGATAGCTGGATTTGGATACACTGAGGAACGAGCAGTTAAGGAGGGGGTGGCCTATAAAAAGTTTGTTTTCCCTTATAAAGGAGCAGGAAAGGCTGTTGCAATAGAGCATTCTGACGGAATGGTAAAAATTATCACAGATGAGAAGGGCAATATATTAGGTGCTCATATAGCCGGTACAGATGCAACAGAGCTTATTCATGAAATACTTCTAGCTGAAAGAGCTGGGATTTCTGTATCGACTATTGCCGAAACAATCCATGCACATCCGACTCTTTCGGAAGCTGTAATGGAAGCAGCAAGGGGGATTGAAGGATGGGCCATCCATGTATGAAATAAGGTGGCAATTAGCTGATAATAGCCAGGTAAGGAGTATAACCCGCTCTATCAATTTGGAATTTTGCTTTAATTCCTTTAATATGGAGTGTATGTATAGTTTAATGATATGCAGTATAAATATTTAAGCTTTGATAATTAACGATTTTTAAGTGCTATTGTTTTTGTCAAGATTGCTGATAGGGAAGATAAAATTATACTGTAAAAATATCTATTTCTCTATCCCTACTCTTGCATGAACACCTTTTTTGTAGTAGTGTTTTATCTCTTTCATTTCAGTTACCAGGTCAGCAATCTCTAAAATTTCTTTAGGTGCATTTCGGCCAGTTATAACAATCTCAATATTATCTGGTTTGTTCTTTATTGCATCAATAAAGTCATCCACAGAGATTAATCCCATATCCATAGCTATGTTTGCCTCATCCAATATTACTATATCGTATTTTCCAGATTGGATTATACTCTTGACCTCCTCGAATGCTTTTTCAGCCCTTGTGTAATCTTCATCTGAAGGTTTTCCCATGATGAACTTCGGTGTTCCGAACTGTTTAAGGGTAATATTTGGTAGATTTTTAAAAGCCTTTAATTCACTATAGTTCCTTCCTTTACAGAATTGGCCTATAAAAACTTTAAGTCCTGCTCCAGAAGCGCGTAATGCAAGCCCAAAAGCGGCAGTTGTTTTTCCCTTACCATTTCCTGTATAAACCTGAACGTAACCTTCCAATTTTTTCTCCTTAATTTTATATTAGTATTCCTCTGGGGAATGGCACCTTAAGTACTTTGGAAAAGAAGAGGTAAAAGACAACTATAGATATTATGATTGTAATAATATTTATCACAATTTTTTTTAGTTTAATTCCTTTTTTAACGAGTAAGAAATACATTATGATGAAAAAGATTATGCTGGAAGTAAGAAATCCAAGAATATTTATAAAGCAGGCCCATGCAACTATTAGAATTATCGAGATTACAATAGATTTTGCATCCTGAATTTTTTCTACTTTGCTCTCTTTTGATTTATTTTTTAGAATTTTTACTATGGAATTTATTAAGAGTAAAAAAGAGAGGAAACCGAGTATAATAGTTACTATTTTTGGAAATAGTGCTCCGTACTTAGTAAAATTTCTGCTCTGTATCCAGAATATAGCGGATATTCCGAGTAATACCAGCGAAGCTAAAACATCCTTTTTTACCATATTTTCTTAACCTTCTTACCTATTCTATCTCTTATAAAAGGCCAGACGGCTGAAACAGCAGTTAATATTATAAGGGTAAAAGATATAGGTCGAGCAAAGAATACCTTTAAAATTGAATGATGTGCCCTGCCCATAAGAAGAGCCTGTACCAACCCCTGCTCACAAATCTTTCCCAATATCAGACCTAGAACTATTGGACCGGGGTCAAACTCTATTCTTTTGCCAATAAAGCTTAGCACCCCAAAGAAAAGCATAACATAAACATCAAACATATTGTTGTTTATTGAATAGGAACCAATAATTGTTAAGAATAGAATAAATGGGGCTAAAAAAGGTACCGGAATATGAGTTATTAGTTTAGATATACCTTTACCACTCCAGATTCCCATAGGAAGCAGAAGTAAATTGGATAGAATGAGAGAAAAGATAAATGTATATGTAACAGAACCATGAACTGTGAAGAGTTCTGCACCCGGTCTCATGCCCTGGAGTAATAAAGCCCCGAGTAATACAGCTGCGGGAGGTGCCCCAGGGATTCCAAGGGTTAGTAGAGGTATCAGAGAACCTGCTACCTCTGCATTGTTTGATGCTTCAGAAGCAGCTACTCCCTCGATTATACCTCTACCGAATTTCTTTGGAAATTTTGAAGCTCTTACCGCTTCATTATAAGAAACCATCCCAGCTATATTACCACCGGCTCCCGGTATTATACCTATAAATGTGCCAATAATGGCAGATCTAATAAGCAAAATTGGTCTTTTTAATAATTTTCGTGTCACATTTGCGACAACATGCTTTTGTTTTCTATAGGGAATTACATTATAATTCTTTTCTCTTCTGCCAATCATGTTTAATATTTCCGGTATACAGAAAAATCCGATTAGTGCAGGAATTAATCCAACTCCATCTTGAAGGCTTAATATATTGAAGGTAAACCTTACGTCCCCCTCGATAGGAGAAATCCCTATTGTACTGATTAAAAGACCAAAAGCTCCACCAATAAGTCCTTTTAATATTGATTTTGAAGCAAGGGTTGCGATGATTGTTAGACCAAATATTGTAAGCCAGAAAAACTCAGGGGGACCAAACTTCAATGATGCACGAGATAGAGGTGGGGACAGAAATATGAGAAAGAGTACACCAATAAGTCCGCCAATTACGGAGGATATCGTTGCAGTTACTATTGCTTTATATGCTTCACCCTTTTTGGTAAGAGCATAACCATCAAAGGTAGTGGCAATAGCTGAGGGTGTACCGGGAGTATTTATTAGAATTGCAGAAAAACTTCCTCCATATATTGCTCCTGTGTAAATACCGCCAAGAAGAACAAGTCCTTTGATTGGGGACATTGCAAATGTAAATGGGACTAATAGTGCTATGGCCATTGTAGCGGTAAGTCCGGGTAATGCTCCAACAATTATTCCTGCACCTACTCCTATTATTATGAAAAGAAGATTCGTAGGATTTAAAAGATTTAAAAGGACAGAAGCTATATTTGGTTTCATTGAGTTACCCGTATTAGCTGAGAGAGGGCTTTTATCAGCCCTCTCTTTGTGTATGATAATTCAAATTATTAAAATATAGAATTATTTTAAAGATAAATTTTCTTATAGTTTATATTACGCCAAGATCCTTAAGAATTTGAGTATATTCTTCTGTTTTCTGCTCAATATACTTCTTAAATTCCTTGGATTTTAGATGTCTCACTAAAAAACCTAGTTCTGTCATTTTATTTACAAAGGTGTCTCCATTACAAACCTTATCAAAGGCATCTTCCAGGGTTTTTATAACATTATCGGGGGTTTCGGGAGGCACACAAACTCCTCTATCAATTCCTGCTGTCATATTTATACCAAGTTCTTTGAATGTTGGTACATCGGGAAAGTAAGGTTTGAACCTTTTTTCTGTCCCCATCGCGAGAATTCTTATTTTATCTTTATGCTGAACCAGATCGTTTGAATTGGCGAACAGAGCCTGAGTGTGCCCACCAAGAAAGTTTGCAACAGAGGGGGCAGCACCAGTTGAAGGTATATATGTGAACTTCGTACCGGTTAATTTCTGAAGCTGTAATAAAGCAAGATGATGTCCTGTGTATGTACCAGAACCTCCTATTGTTATTTCTTCCGGATGTTTCTTTGCGTATGCAAGAAAATCATCCAATGTTTTAAATGGACTGCTTTTTAAAACCGCCAGACCAATTGGAGTGGTTTCAAACATATAAACAGGTACCAGTTGATCAGTTTTATAACCAGCATTTTTTCTTGCCAAAGGCTGTACTATAATATGTGGTATGTTATTCCCACATATTGTATAGCCATCGGGTTTTGCTTTTACAAGATTTGACCAGGCAACAGCACCCCCTGCTCCGGGCATATACTTGATTACAATATTTACTCCAAGTACCTTTTCAAGATCATCCTTTTGATATTGGGCTGTTATATCGGACTGGCCACCGGGATTGAAAGGTATAATATAGGTTATGCTTTTTGCTGGATACTTTTCAGCAGATTCTTTAGTTCCACCGGCAAAAATAGAAGTTGCCCCAAAGATTGTAACCAACATCAATGCCAGGATTAGAGTTAAAATTTTTTTTGCTTTCATCGAAACCTCCTCAAGATTTTTAATTTATGGTTTTATATGTCCAAGTTAAGATAAAATTCTGATAATGAGAAGACTAGCAGAACTGGTAAAACTAAAAAATATCTTATAAAACCTGTTAAATTATAAAAAAATACTTATAAAACATTAAGATTAGAGATTTTTTTTTAAAACTCAATAATTTTATGAAAAAACGTTTTGGTTTTTAAAATCTTTTAAAAAGATATATTACGGATAACATCATAGTATGTTAAAAACCATTAAAAAATTGCAGTAAAATTCTATTTTATTTTGTTTAATAAAACATGAAAGTAAAAGATATACCTTATTTTGATCGACCAAGAGAGAAGCTTTTTGCCCGGGGTGCTGCCTCATTATCGGATGAAGAGCTTATGATGATCATCCTTGGTAGTGGAATAAAGGGTAAGCCTGTTAATTATGTTGCAAAAAAGGTGGTGGGGTTTATTAAGGAAAGGATGATGGGTACAGATGGATTTGAAGAAAACTTTAAAAAATATTTTAATAATTTAAAGAGTATTGATGGAGTAGGGTTTGCAAAAGCTTCATTAATTATTGCTGCTTATGAGTTTTTCTTCAGGTGTAATGATAGAGTTGAAAACACTATAATAAGCGCAAGAGATATTTACCCTCTTGTAAATTCCATAATTGCAAAGAAACAGGAGCATCTAATTGTATTTAATCTCAATGGAAGAAATAGAATCATATCTAAAAATGTTGTAACTGTAGGGCTCATTGACCAATCCCTGGTACATCCCAGAGAAATATATTCAAATGCAATTAAGGAGATGGCCGCATCTATAATTCTTGTCCATAATCATCCCTCAGGCGATCTTGAGCCGAGTATGGATGATATAAAAACAACTGAACAGATTAAAAAAGCCGGCGATATTCTTGGGATTCCCCTTCTTGACCATATCATTGTTTCAAAAAATGGTTACTATAGTTTTAAGGAAAGCCGTCTTTTATGATTAGACTGAATATTAATATTGTGACATTTTAATTATAAACTTAAATAATTAAAGCAAAATACTAGTCCAGGATTCTAATATTGGTTGTCCTGACAGAAAATTAAAAGGTCCGTAGCCGGAAAATTCAATTATTTAAACAAGATTTCTCATTTTAATGAATGAAAATTCGAAATGACAGTTATGTACCTTTTAAGGCCGATGAATTATTATAAATGTTAAATATATGTTTACTGAATGTCAGTAAGAACAGGCCAGTCATTTGGAGATGGGTTGTTCCAATCAACAGGGTGTGAGTCTCGCCATGATTTTGATATAATAAAATCATCCCACTTTGTAACACCACGTTTTTTATAGTTCTCAAATAAGGAATTGGTCATTATAGAAAAATATGAGATAAGATGAACGCCGGTAAATGTGCGTGCTTCTACTATAATACAAACTACCCAAACCTGCATTTAACGCAAGATACATTGCATTTAAAGAATATTCATCTACTACTGATTGGAGTTGACGAATATAGAATCTGGTATTTAAATCGATGGTTATCCTTCTAATGTTTTGACTTGAAATTTTGAATCGAGCAAGTGGTATATCAGCATTTGCATTTATATAAGCAAGTGGGGAGCCAGTATCGAGATGTAGCATTATACCAGGTAAAACTGGAGTAATATATAAGGTGAATTTTGAAAATCCACCAGCATATATACTTTGAAAACCTGCAAGCAAAAGCATGAGAAAGATTAAAGTTATTATCAGTGCGAATAATAATTTTCGGGAATGATTTGCATTATTTCTTATATTAAACATTCTCTAGTGTAATCATCCTTATTTGTTACGGGTAGACCCTTTACAAAATCAGCACGCACATATAAGTACTTACTGCCCATTGGAAGGTATACTTTTGTAATATCCATATTTATTTTATTGTTTGACACATCTCTTTTTTTATCCATCAGTATCGGTCGTATATCATTCCAATCAGAACCATCTCCATCAATTGTTATACTTTTTATAGCAATTGAATTCTTCCTATTGATATAGTTAACATTATCCGCGATATTACCTGTATGTCGTAAGTTACCATATAGCATAGGCCAACTGGTATTGGCAGTGACTTTAGTAGAGGTGGAAATAGCATAAAGCTTTCCCGTGGGTGTAGCAATGTATAATATTCCTTCTGATGAAAGTGTTTAACTCCTGAGAAGTTTTCTCAGGGAGTTTGAGAGACCATTGAAGTTTGATCTTGTCAACATTTTTAAGTTCGTATAGGATTCCGTTTTTCAGATTTACGAGTATTTTATTTCCCTGAGCTATAATTGGTGTATTTTTAATAGCTGAAGAGGTTGAAAACGTATTAACAACTCTTCCATTTTTAATTATTATAATTCCGTTTGTAGTTCCAGTTATTATATTTCCCTGAATATCTATAACAGGAGAAGTGGTAATTTTTTAATGGTAATTAAGTGTCATTTCTCCAAAGTATAGTGCCATTATTATTTGAATATATAGTTTCAATATATTTTTACTTTTGTTTTTCAAAACTTCATACGTTTGATATGTTTTTTTTACGAAGTCATATTCTTCTTTGAATTGGTAAAAATAATGAGCAGGTATCTTGTTAGTATAGAATTTAATTTTATCGTATGTTGATACTCCTTTCTCCAAACATTCTGTGCTGCCTTATTTCTCATAAGACAAGGCCTCCTCTGGTCGTCTTGTCAGTCAATATAACTAACTGGGTGTCCAGCGTGAAGGGCGCACTCTACTTTATATTTTTTATTTTATCTTAATATAGAAAAACACTTTTTAGCGCTATATTTGTATGAGTTGATAATCTTCTAATAAAACAGGCAATTAATAAAATGAAAAGTTTAAATCTAAGAAAGGCGAGGCCAGAAGATGAAAGTAAGGCCAAAGAACTTATCTATATGACTGGTCCTGATCTATTTTTATACATGTTTGGCAAAAAGGCTAAAGATGTATTATCCTACCTATTCCAAAAAGGCGATAATCTTTTTTCTTATGAACACTGTAATATTGCTGATGTTGATAACGAAATATCCGGAATGATTCTGGCTTATGAGTATGAAGTTATTGAGAATGAATCTAAAAATACAGGAAGATTAATTATAAAATACTATAGACCTGGATTTATTTTTAGAGTAATTAATTTAATCAAGCTTGGAAGGATTATTTCTGATCTAAATAAGGAGGATTACTATATTAGTAATCTGGCAGTCTTTGATAAATACAGAGGCTATGGAGTGGGTAAAAGATTAATTGACTTTGCTATTGAAGAGGCAAAGAGGCTGGGGAAAAGTCAATTATCTCTTGATGTGGAAACGGATAATAAAAATGCCATCTCATTTTACCATCATCTTGGTTTTAAAAGAAAAGGGAGGAAAACAATCAATTTTGGGTTTAATAGAAGAGTTTCTCTTTTTAAAATGATTAGGGATTTGATGTAAAAATTTGGATTTACATTTAAACAGTTTTTTATGTATTTAAATGTTTTTATAGGATGTAACACATTTTGTTAAGCGATTTCTAAAAAATCGTTTAACTGTATATTGATTAACATAGTTCTAAATAGAAGAAGGTTGTTGTATTAGGGTAAAGAATGAACCTCTTGTTTTCAATCCTGCTTATTACAATCTGTTCAATATTCTGGGACATTGGAGTTGTTTTTCAAAAAAAGCAACAGATAAACTACTAAAACTGGAAGTTTTAAAACATCCGTTGAAAACAATTAAAACGTTGGTCAATTTTCCAAAATGGATTATCAGCCTATTATTTAGTCTAATGAGTTAAGCTTTTTTTTGCTTTAAACTATACACCAATATCTTTAGTTAGTATTATCTAGGAGTTAAGTTTTAAGAACTTTATAATGTTAGAGTAACTTTTGAGTTTATCTATCTTTACACATTCTAAGCATAAAATATATAAAATCTATTGTTCAAAACTAAACATTTCAGGTGAACTTATAAAATAATTTATAAAATTAGAAAATATAGATCCCGTTCATTGATGCATAGTAAATTTAGCACAACTGTCGACTTTAATAACGGCCGTGGCCAATTTCTCCCTTGTGCCGATCATGGATCATGGGATTATAGTTCCTTGAAGTTACCACTTTGTACTTACCGGCTATGATATCATCCACCACATTTTTAACTATACCTGTAATGCCAATAATTGGTGATACGCCATACTGCTCAAAAAACTCTACTGCTCTGGGCCCCATTCCACCGGCTACAATGAAGTTTGCATTTTTTGATGCTATGTACTGCGGAACAACACCAGGGCCGTGTGAATTGTAGTAAGGATTATCCTCAGCTTTTACTGATTTAATCTCACCATCTTCAACTTCTACAAAGATATAATATGGACATCTCCCAAAGTGGTGTGAAATACGCGATTCAAGGCCGTTTTTATCATCTGCAGAAAAGGCAATAATCATTTGACATCTCCTTTATATAGATTAATGATATATTTTAATCGATCTACTTGATTATTTAATAGTTCGATTCTCTCCCTTAAATATTTTTTCCCGTCTTTAGTAATTGTATAAAACTTTTTTGGCTGCGACTGTTCCTCTATTTTCCATTCCGATTGAACCAGTCCATTTAATTCAAGCAAAGAAAGCAAACGATATATCATTCCGTTTAAGGTCGGAGAATACCCCAGAATATCCGAAACAGAATGTAAAATATTTAATCCATAATCAGAACGCCTGTTGAGAAGTATAAGAATTACCGTTGAAACAATATCATTGTACTTCCAGTTTTTGCTCTTGCAGTATCTTTTTAACATATGTATGTAATTTACATATATATGTTAAATTTGTCAATGTATTTTTAATATGGCAAGTAAAATCCCATTTTTTATCTGGTACTTAGAGTAAATATTGAAAGAAGTAATGATAAAATATCTTTTAGAGTAAATCTCTATATTTGAAATAATTCGGAATAATATCAATTATGCTTTCTATGGTCGGAATTTTGCGCAATTTAAGAATGTAACATAGTTATATGGATGGAAATATGTTTTATTTTTTCTTCGATTAAGAACATCATGTGTTTTGTAAATAAAAATTATAACCATGAAAATAAACGGTTATATAATACTGTGGAGATGCCAATGTAGGAAGTTAAAAACATTTTTGTTTGTATAAAATATAAAAATATTGCTGCATGATTCATTTTGTTCATTCCTCATAATGACAGGTAGAGACATGTTACTATAATGTTATTGCGAACAATGCGAAGAAATCATACGTTGGGGCAAGTAAAAGAGATTGCTACGACAGCCTATCGGCCTTTTTATAATGACAGGTAAAGATATGATATTGTAATATTATTACGAGCGAAGTGAAAAGTTCTTGATTTATCACCATACTACTGAAAGAAATTACCACGTAGATCTGACAGCTTCTTTGTGATGGTAGTTAGAATAGCTTTAACAGAAGAAGTATGGGACAATTAAGATATAATTACTGTGTATTACTATGATTTTGACTTTTAATAAATAGAAGGATAACTTTTTTATATGGCAAAGTTTAGATTGAAAGCACCTTTCGGTCCCAAGGGAGATCAGCTTCAGGCAATAGAAAAACTATCCAATGGAATTTTGAAAGGACATAGATTTCAAACCCTGCTGGGAGTCACTGGTTCAGGTAAAACCTATACGATGGCGGGTGTCATTGAACGTGTTGGGAAACCCACAATAGTTATTTCCCATAATAAAACCCTGGCAGCCCAACTTTACAGGGAGTTTAAAGAGTTTTTTCCCGAAAATGCTGTTGAATACTTTGTTAGTTACTACGACTATTACCAGCCTGAAGCTTACCTTCCAGCTACTGATACATTCATAGAGAAGGACTTTTCGATAAATGATGAAATAGACCGTATGAGACTCTCAGCAACAAGTTCACTTATGGAGAGAGACGATGTAATAGTTGTAGCGACGGTTTCCTGTATATACGGGGTTGGTAATCCGAGAACCTACAGGAGAATGAGGCTTATTATCGAGAAGAGTAGAGAGTACGAGAGGGATTATATTCTGAAAAAACTTGTGGAAATCCAGTATTCAAGAAATGACTATGAGCTTCTCCGTTCAACTTTTAGATTTAGGGGAGATGTCCTGGAAGTGCTTCCATCTTATGCAAAGAATGCCTTCAGGGTTGAGTTTTTTGGGGATGAGGTTGATAGAATTGTGCAGTTTGACCCACTCACGGGGCGAATAATTGAAGAGCGTGAAAAAATAATAATCTATCCCGCCACACATTATGTTGTTGAACAGGCAAGCATGGTTGATGC
>QNBN01000026.1 GCA_003645695.1 Spirochaetota bacterium
AGAATTTGATGTTTAATTAGAATACTAAAATATTCAAGGCCACTTAAATATAATTTTTTATAGGTATAAAACGAATAGGCAAAGTAAGTTTTTTATCATGATTGAAAGTTCACTTGCCTATTCTATTAAATATGTGTTGTAGATCATTATACTTGTATTTGGCTAATATTTCTTCCCAGTTGTTTAAATCCATAGGATTAATCTCCTTTAATAAAATATGGCAATTCATAAAAATAATTATATTTATGATAATAACATTATAATCTTTTATTTTGATTAATTAAAGATTTTACTTTAAGAAGGGCAATAAAAAAGGCCGCTTCCGATAATACCAGTAAACGGCCATAGTTTTAATATTGAACTTTATTTAAAGTTAAGCACTTTCTATATCTTTACACTGTCCAATTGCAGCTTAAACTCATCCCTTAAATCTTTAAAAGCAGAGATTGTAGTTTCTATCTGTTCATCTGTATGTGATGCAGTAGGGATCATTCTGAGGAGAATTATCCCCTTCGGAACAACAGGGTACATTACCCCTGATACAAATATACCCTTCTGTTCGCGTAGATAGGCTATTATTTTCATTGCAATTTCTAGCTCACCAGGAACGTAGACAGGAGTGATTGGAGATTGCGTATCGCCCAGATTGAAACCTGCTTCTCTTAAACCGGACTGAAGCTTCCTTGTAACTTCCCATAGTCTATTTCTGAGTTCGGGCTTATCTTGAATCATCTTCAATGTTGCATCCACAGCCCTAACATAAACCATTGGGAGGCTTTTTGCAAAAATCTGAGTTCTGGCATTGTAGCGGATGTAACGTACAACTTCTTCTTTGCTTGCAGTAAAACCGCCTATGGCTGCAAATGCTTTTGCAAAAGTGCTGAAGTAAAGATCAACCCTATCCATTACCCCGAAATGTTCCGATGTACCTTTTCCATTTGGTCCCATTACTCCGCATCCGTGGGCATCGTCTACAAAAAGCCTTGCATCGTATTTTTCTTTGAGGTCACATATTTCAGGCAGCTTAGCAAGATCACCACGCATACCGAATACACCCTCTGTAAC
This sequence comes from Spirochaetota bacterium, assembly GCA_003645695.1. Classification (GTDB taxonomy): domain Bacteria; phylum Spirochaetota; class B62-G9; order B62-G9; family B62-G9; genus B62-G9. The sequence continues at coordinate 1,066 of QNBN01000026.1, forward strand.
AACAAGAATACCTCCACGTCTATCCTTATTTGCCAGCTTTAGCTGTTTTTCGAGGTCATCCATATCGTTGTGTTTGTAGAATCTATACTTACCACCTGCCAAAAATGTTCCATCAATCATACAGGCGTGGGATAGCTTGTCAAGGACGATAGTATCACTTCTTTGAACAAGTGCTGAGAGAGTACCAAGAACACCCATATAGCCATAATTAAAAAGTATCGCCGATTCTTTATTTTCGAATTTAGCGAGTTTGTCTTCCAAAGCTTCATGTTCCGTTGTATTTCCGGTTAGCATTCTTGAACCCATAGGAGCTGATGTGCTGAACTCATCTACAGCTTCTAACGCTACTTTTTTTAGTTCCTCATTGTTTGCAAGGCCAAGATAATTATTTATCGACCACATTATTACATCTTTGCCATTGAAGTTCATCACTGTCCCTGGTTTTGGGGAAAGGAGAGGTCTAGAGTAATATTTATCTTTGGATGCCCTCAATACTCCGAGATATCCACCATCCTGATAACATTTATCAAATAGATCCATTTTCCTTCCTTTTTCTCAATCATTTTTAATGGTTAAATTATAGATGCTAAACTCTATTGTCAAGGAAAAATGGGTTTAATCCTTGACAATCAGGGCATTCATTGTATTATCTTTCTTAAAAAACCTATTTGGGAGGGAATAATGAAAACAGCGGTGGTAGGGTGTGGTGGTATAGGATCTGTAGTTGCATGTGCAGCATCGCTTAATTCGCCTGATGTGGTTTGTATAGAGGGAAAAACCGAGTATGCTCAAAAACTGGAGAATCGAGGTATAAATTTAACCGGCAAAAAAGGGAATCTGCATTCCACTATCAAATGTCATGCAGGTTTTCCAACTGATTCCAAATATGATGTCATTATTTTAACAGTGAAAAGTAATGTACTTAGAGATGTTTTTACCTCCGCGAAGGAGCATCTTGCTAAAAATGGATTTATTATTACACTGCAAAATGGAGTTGAAGTTTTAAGACTTCATGATGAGCATCCAGAAGTCAGGCTTGCTGCAGGTGCGGTTGGATATAATTCAATAATGATTGATCACGGACAATATGAAGTGACGTCAGATGGTGGAATAACGGTGGGTAATTTAAATAAAAAATATGATATAGACCTTCTTCTATCCTTAAAACAGTTGTTGGAGCCTTATATTCCTATTGATTTTTCCAAAAATATAGAAGGAGTGCTCTGGGGTAAATTGCTTATAGTGATAGGTGTAACCGGATTGGGAGGAGTTGCAGGATTAAGGGTAGGAGAGTTATTGAAGATGAAAGTGGCAAGAAAATTGTTTTACCGTGTTGTTACAGAAGGTTACAATATTACAAAAGCGCTTGGTATAAAAGTTGATAAGTTTCAGGGAGGAATTAATCCAGCAAAGTTTAGAATGAAAGGGGGGCTCCCAATTTTTTTTAAGTATATGATACTCAGGGTAATAGGAAAAAGATATAGAGATTTAAAATCAAATATATATCACTCAATAGAGAGAGGTGAAAAGACTGAAATTGATTATTTGAATGGAACCGTCGTTGAATATGCAAAGAAAATGGGAATGGATGTTCCTGTTAATGAGGCAATTGTAAAAATTATCAAGGAAATAGAATCTGGAAAGCGAAAAATGTCTGTGCAAAATCTTTATGAGATTTATAACCTTGTTTACTCATAGGAACGGTAGTTTAATAATATAAGCTTTGGAGATACTATGGGTTGGACTATCGTCATTGACTTTACACTGCTTAGCCTTTCATTGCTTGTAGCAAGTATATTAAGGGCAAATATTGGATTTCTTAAAAGGTTCCATGTTCCCAATGCCATTACTGCTGGCTTTGTTGCTCTAGGGTTGATATATCTCCTTGATTGGTTGATCCCGAATTTAGCGCCGGATAGAAAGGTGCTTGGTAATATAGTTTATCATTTGCTTTCAGTTACATTCATATCAATTGGACTGAAAAAGAGAGTTAAATACATTGATAGAAACTCCTTAACCACTGCATTTAATCTTTCACTCGGATATGCTGTAGAAGGGTTTGTAGGTTACAGCCTTACCCTACTGTTTTTATTTACCTTTATGCCCAAAATATTTCCCACCTTTGGAATGCTACTTGAGATAGGCTTTGGCCAATCATCAGGGCAGGCATATGCTTTGGGAAAGCAGTGGGAGAGTTTGGGATTTGTCCATGGTGGAACGGTTGGTCTTACATTTGGTGCAATAGGGTTTTTATGGGCATGCTTTGTTGGAATACCACTACTGAATTGGGGTATAAAAAAAGGCTATGTCAAAAACCTTGATAAAAAAATACTATCTCATACAGGCTTTCTAAAGCCGAATGAAAAAAAGCATGTTTCTGGGTACTCAACTACACATCCTGATGTTATTTCTTCGGGATCTTTTCATTTGGCTTTTGTTGGATTTATATATCTTGTAGATTATCTATTTATTAAAGGAATAGTATATCTCCTGGGGCTGATAGGAAGCAATTTTGCACATCAGTTTGGAAATATCCTATGGGCCTATCATGCCTTTTTTGCTACTCTGTTTGCACTGATTGCAGGAAAGATACTGGATAGATTGAATCTTCACTATATTCTGGATGACCATATCTTAACAAATATATCAGCATCAAGTGTAGACTTTCTTGTTACAGCCGCTATAATGGCTATTGAGCTGGTAGTTGTTATGGAGTTTATTGTTCCAATAGCCATTATATCCGTTGTTGGAGGTGTACTTACAACCTTATTTGTATTGTATATGGCTAAAAATACATACAGCGATTACATTTTTGAGAGGTTTATATCGATATTTGGGCTTTTAACAGGAACAGTCAGCACAGGACTTGCTCTTTTGAGAGTTATTGATCCAGACTACGAAACACCAGCTGCAAGTGATCTTGTGCTTGGTAGTGGTTTATCGCTTTTTATTGGATTTCCGCTTCTATTTGTTATAAATATCCCTGCATTAAAGCAAAATGTAAAAGCCTATCTTTTAACCGATGTTGCAATCTTTGGATATATGGTAATCGCAATTATCCTCATGATAATACTTGGTATGTTTAAAAGAAGATCTTTAAAAAATGTTTGATAAATTTATTATAGAGAGAAATAAATGGATTATTTCTTTACAAGAGGAGGCAAGATATGGAAAAAAGAAAGCTTGGACCAAGCAAAATAGAGGTAACCCCTTTAATATTTGGAGCCTGGGCTATTGGAGGATGGAAATGGGGTGGTACCAATAAGAAAGAAGCTATCAGGGCTATACACAGAGCAATTGATATGGGGGTTAACAGCATAGATACAGCTCCGGCCTATGGATTTGGATTGAGCGAAGAGATTATTGGGGAAGCTTTGAAGGGAAAGAGAGATAGGATAAACATTTTTGACAAATGTGGGCTTCGATGGGATGTACAGAAGGGAGAGTATTTCTATGGGGCCAAAGATTTTGAAGGAAGGCCTTTTAAAATGTATAGATACTCTGGAAAAGAGGGGATTGTAGAGGAATGTGAGAGAAGTCTTAAAAGATTAAAAACAGATTATATAGATTTATATCAGATTCATTGGCCTGATTCTACCACACCAATAGAAGAATCTATGGAAGCTATGATCAAACTTAAAAAGGATGGGAAAATTAGAGAAATAGGGGTAAGTAATTACTCTCTTGAGCAATTTAAAGAGGCGATATCTTTTGCACCAGTTGTATCAAATCAACTTCCCTTTAGCATGGTTGACAGGCATATTGAGGAAGATATAATACCCTACTGCATGGAGAATGGTTACGCTATTCTTGCTTACAGCCCCCTGCAAAGAGGCCTATTAACGGGAAAGGTAACCCCAGATTATAAGTTTAAAGATGATGATCACAGAAAGGATAATCCGTTTTTTACTATTGAAAACAGGAAAAAGGTTTTAAAGCTAATTGAAAAAATAAAGCCTATAGCGGACTCTCATGGTGTAACAGTTGCTCAACTGGTTATCAATTGGACTGTTAATCACCCGGGAATAACTGCTGCGTTAATAGGTACAAGAAATGTCAAGCAGGCAGAGGAGAACTTTAGTTCTTTAAATTTTAAGTTATCTGAAGATGAAATCAATGAAATAAATAAATGGGTTAATCAGACTGTTCTAGAAGTATCATATTGATTGAAAGGAGGCACTTTCAATTTTAATGGAGTTTGGTTCTGGTAAAGTTGTGGGTTTAGCAATTTCTGATAAAAAAGGAACTCAAAAAAAATCGGTCAAAAAGATAAAATTGGTAGAGGGAATAGGTATAGAAGGTGATGCTCATAGAGGAAGCTATAGACAGGTTTCTGTTTTATCCATAGAAGAGAGGGATAAAATTGCTTTAAGAAAGTTAAAACCCGGAGAAGCTGCAGAGAATATACTTATAGATGGCATTGATAATTTATCAAGTATGGCTATGGGAGCAAAAATCAAGATAGGTGAATCTGTGATTCTGAGGGTAATTCAGATTGGGAAGGAGTTTCATGAGTCTCCAATCCATGAATTTACAGGTAGACCTGTGTTACCCAATGTTGGAGTTTTTTGTAGTGTTTTTAAAGGTGGAATAGTCCAATTAAATGATTCAGTAAGAATAGTTGAATAACATGATTATTATTAACTCCTAAAATCAGGGATTGAGAACGCCATTTATTAACTATTTTGCTAGCTAATCCAGGATATTAGAAGAATAAAGTTCACTTTATATAGTCTTTAATGCATTTATTATATTTAAAGCATTAAGTCAGCTCCTTTGCCTTTAACCTTTCAAGCGCCCAGTGTGTGTATTTTCTGATCTTAGGGTCTGGATCATTTTCGAGAGCATGGAGTATTTCTTTCCCTTCGTCTGTTTCTAATTTTTCAAGGGCTTTAATAACATTTATCCTTACCTCATTATCAGGATCCCTTGAAGCAATTATTAATCCTCTAAAAGCTTTTAATGTTTGGATGGATGAAAGTGTTCTTGCAGCTTTTCTTCTTATTTCTGGATCCCTGTGAGATAGTTTTTTTATTTCTTCATCAGTTCCACCAATTTCATCCATTACTCTACTAACTTCATCTTTAAGCCGTGTTAATTCTGATTCAAGTATATTCATTAAAAATGGTTTGGCTTTAAGTCCCATATTTTTTAGAGCTGACATAATATCTTTTTGAATGTTCTCCCCAGAATCTTTAAGTCTCTCGGTAATTTGAATAATACCTTTGTCATAAATATGATTTGATAGTGCCTGTATTATTTCTTCCCTTAGTTCTTTAGTCTGATCAATAAAGTCCAGAAGCATTGCTGTTGCTTTTTCCATGTGACATTCGGATAAACCTTTTAAAATAGATATTTTAACTACGCTAACTTCATTTTCATCAAGGAAAATATTCCTTAATATTTTCAAGTATTCATTATTACCTGTCCTGGCAATAGCATAAGCAACCTCTTCTCTGACCTTTTCTACAGGGTCTCTTAAGAGGTTTAGAGCATTTTTAATGGATTTCTTGTCATTGAGGTCAATAAGGGCAAAAGTAGAAGCTATACGTACAAGTGGGTCGATATCTGTAATTCCCTCTCTAATTTGATCTTGAAACTCAACCAGTTCAGTATTTGGAATTATAGCAATTAGATTAGCCCTGATTTTACCATCTATCTGTTTTAAGTAATACATAATTTTTTTCTTTAGGATATCTTTTGGATATTTACTCAAAATTTTTCCCATCTTTGACATCCATTTCATTGGTATTAATGGAAGATTTTCAATTAAAAATGATAAACAGTATTCCTTACCAAGCATTGCAATAACAAATAATAGCTCAGTTTTTAGTTGTATATCTACATCTGGGTCTTTTACTATAGCTATTATTCGGGTGATAAGAGATTTTTCTTCCTTCGTTAGAAGAGCATCTTTGACATAATCTGAGAGATCTGGATGAACCTTTAACACTTCAATTAAAGGTTCTATATATTCATCATCCGGTAAATTTTTAACTGATTCTATAAGGATAATTAGAAAACTTTTGTTATTTATCTTTTCATTAAATTCTTTCAAAATAATTGCCTTTTCTTCTCTTCCATTGTACTTTGAGGCAGCCTTCATTGCCAACTGGTATATTGATGAATCATTAAATAGAATTGCTTTTTTTATATATGAGGGTAGTACATTGCTATCTATTTTTACTTCAAAGATTTTGCCAATCATTACCATTGCTTCTTTGTTTCCTTTTTCTAATAATGCTTTTAGAAAATTACAGGCACCACTTTCCACTGCTCGAGTAAAAATTGTTTTTTTTCTTTCCCAATCTTTTGAATCGCTTAAATCAAGTTGTTTACTGAATCTTGAAAGGGCACCAGAGTTATCAAGGAAATGAGAAGCTGCAAATCTCACTTCGAGATTGTTACTATTCAGAATTAAATCAATAGCTATAGATTCGTCCTCTTTATTTCCTTTTCTGAGGGCTTCAATAAGGTGAAGTTGTTCCTCATTATTTAGATCAAAAAGTTCCAGTGTTGGGAACTTATCAAAGAATTTATGATACCTCTGAATTGCTGCATTTCTAACATCGGGATTAGGGTCTCGTATAATTAAGTCAAAGAGGTGTTTTTGGAGTGATATGTAATCATCAGGTTCAAAATTGTTTACAAGGGTGAGCCTTATATTAGACTCTGTATCCTTGAATAGTTCAAAGAGCATTTTTACGGTAGCTGGTTCTTTATCATTTAAAAGAATAAGAAGACTAAAAAATCTATATCGCCAATCATTGTAAATTATCATTTCTTTAATGAGGGGTAAAAAATCCTTAAGAACCTTATATGCTTTTGTACCATTAAAACTTTGTCCGTTTCCCGATATTGCTATCTTTTTTAGATTAGATTCATCCTTTTTAAGCCAGTGGAGAAATTCCTTTTTAAGCTTTTCACTTAAGAGTGAATGTTTAAAACAGTAAAAATATCCTTCTTCAATACCAAATTCTAAAATTCCTCTAAAGTACTCCTTATCAGCATATTGGGCTATGGCCTTTATCCATGCATTGGCAAGAGAGATGTCGTATAAAAAGTTTCTTGATTTAACAATATCCTTTGTTTGGAGGAACCGGGATATCAAGCGACTTTTTTTTATGATATACTCTTTAGAGTATTTTTCCAATATTGTTTTTTTGGAGGTGTCAAAAGATTCTTTTAGTGAATCAAGAAATCTTTTTTGCTTAATGATTATTGTTATAACTAAAAAGATTAATCCTAAGACTACAAGGAATGAAAAGATGATGATATAACCAATTAAACTACCATTAATAATCAGGGAAATTATCTCTTTCATTTTTTTACCCAACCTTTTTTATGACTTTATATATTTTAATAGGTTCATCTTTACCTTTTACCTTTACCGGTTGTAAACTTTTAACTTTAAAATTGTTGTTTAGATAGGATTTTGTTTTGTTAGTTATTATTATTTCACCCGGACCAGCTATGCCTTCAAGCCTTGAAGCAATGTTAACGGTATCTCCTATTACAGTATAATCTAACCTTCTGGATGACCCCAGGTTACCAGCAACAAGTGGACCAGTATGCATACCTATTCCAATTTTTAAGTTGCTTGCTTCTCCACGAAAAAACTTTCTTTTTGGATTTTTTATTGCTTCTTGTATTTCTAATGCGCAGCTTACCGCTAATCTTGCATCTTCCTCTTCTGTTTGTAGAGGAACACCCCACGCTGCCATTATACAATCTCCAATGAATTTATCTATGAATCCTCTGTATTTGATTATAATTTCAACGGCTTCGCTGAAATATTCATTCAGAACATTTACTATGTATTCGGGGTCCTTACCTTCAGAAAATGATGTGTATCCGCGGATATCGGCAAAAAAGATCGTTGCCTCTTTTTTATCGCCACCGAGATGTATTAAATTTGGGTTTTGCATCAATTTAGACACTACTTCTTCGGATAGATACCTTGAAAAAATATCTTTAATTAATCGCCTTTCCTCTTTTACCTTTTTAAATTTCTTTTCAAGCTCTTTTTCTCTACTTTGGTCATGAAATAGAAGAGTAATTCCTTCGAGTTTTTTTCTTTTTGTTTTTAAGGGAGTAACATTTAAAGAAAAATCAACTTCTTTATCTTTGCTTCTGTATATTCCTTCGGCACCGATTATTTCAATACCTTTTTGTATTGGTAAATCCAGATAAGATAACATACGCTTTGTTAATTTGCCTGAGAATACATCCTTGATATTTTTCCCAATATCTGATTTATTTAAAGAAAATGTTTTTTGAGCAATAGGATTAAAGTATTTTATATTACCGGTGATGTCAGTTGTAATTAACATATTTGTCATTGAAGAGAAGATATTTTCCTGATACCTTTCAAGGGATTCTATCTTTCTGGTATATTCTATTAATTGGTTGTGTAAAAAAGAGTTATGAAAATATTGGCCTGCTAATTTAGATATGGATTCTATTGCGGATAGTAATTTTCTATTGAAAAAATATTTGTTAATTGAATTCATAATCATAAAGCCATACACTTTGTTATTTGTTCCAATTGGAGCAGCTATTCCTGATTCCATTAAATCATTTAGAAGGATTGAGATAAAAGGACTTTTTTTCCTTTCGGTTAGTACTACGGATTCTTTTGATTCAATTATGAATTGGAAGAGTTCATCATACTTATTTAAAACCTCAGGTACCTGGAAATTTCCTCTTCTGTACAAAAGCCTTATTCCAGTATCCGATAATGAATAAAAACATGCTATATTGCATCCTGTTATGTCAAAAAGCTGCTCAGTTAAAGAGGATATAATATGTTTGATATTAAGGTTTCTTGCTATAACTCCGCCTGCAAGAAGTACCCTATCGAATATCTCTTTCATTTTTAATCCCTTGAACCAGATTAGTAATTTCGCTAAATTATTGATTAATTGAAATATTTTATACTATTATCCGATTTTTTAAAAGTATTTTATGATTGTTTATTCTATTCTATCTTTTAATTTAAGTATCAACGGTGGTAGCCCAAATAATTCTGCAGTTGTTTTTAATTTGTGTTTTTTATCCTGATAATAAATTTCTGAAAGTAGTTTGTAATAATTATCACTGCGAGTTAGGTGATGATCATATATTACATATTGAGCTTTTATACTTTTTATTATCCAAAGAATATTTTCTAATGCCCTTGTAAAGTTGGTCTTATTGATAAGATATCCATAGAGGTATGTTGGAGGTCCATCAATTATAAGTAAATCAGGATTTTCATCTATAATCCATTTTGCATAATCCTCTATAAAAGGCCCTTGAATATCTGAAGTATAGAGAAGTTTTTTATTATCTTTGGAGATTGTAATTCCAAATACCCAGCCGATTCTATCAAATTCGATTCCATGAAAGAGGGGCTGACTAAATTTTAGATTTAAATCGCCGATTTTAATGGTTTTTCCTTCTGCAAAATGAACAGATATATCATGATTATTAAACTCTTTAATCCATGGATTTTTTAGCCAGAGTTCAGTTGATAATTTCTTAAACCAATTTTCTCCTTTTTTAAGAAGTTCTTCTCTTCTTTTCTGATAACTTCCAAAGTTTTTATTTGACGCAATCGAAAGATATTCCATTGGATTTTTAAAAGCAATATTATCAGGCTTTGTAAAAATATCTTTTATTCCCAATTTAGGGATATTTTTAATTTTTGATTTTTTTAATAAGTGGTGGAGTCCGTGGTTTGAATTATTTAATATTTCAATGAGTTCTCGAAAAAAATTCCTTGCTCTTTTCCACTGAGAGCGATTAATAAAGATGTTTGGATTTTTTATGTATAATTTTTTGCCAAGGTACAGTTCTGGGGCACTGCCTGGGTCCATGAAATGATCGTAGTGATAGTGAGTTATTATTATGGTTTTAGCTCTTCTTGCGTATTTCAGGATTATTTTTCTGGAATAGTTTGCAATTTTTATTTTATACTTTTCATCAAGTGGATACCCGGGTTGCATAGCAGCAACTCCGGGATCAATTAAAATAGAAGTACTATTGCTCTTTATAAAGATGGATGATGATTTTGCTCCTATTGAATCGGAACATAAAAAGTATACTCTAATTCCCCCAATATTTATTGAATGATTTCTGATCATTCTCTCTGTAACATAGGGATATTTTATATTTTTCACCTATTCTGCAGATCCTAAATGCTGGTAATTCCCATACTTTCTTGCTGCCTTAAGCATTGCAAGATAATTTTCCGGTCTGACCTTTGAGTGAATTGAATTTGCAGAGGCAATTATATATCCACCGCCGGGGGCTATCTCCATAATTGTATCCCGTACAGCTTTATCCACTTCTTCAGGAGTTGATTCGCTTAGGATCTTACCAGTATCTATGTTGCCTATTACACAAACTCTATCGCCATACTTGTCTTTTACCTCTTTGATGTTCATACCCGCTTCCGGATCGAGAGGATGTATACCGTCTATTCCGGTACTAATAATCATTTCGAGAATTGCGTTTATATTACCATCGGTGTGTTTAATTACATATGCCCCTTCATTCTTGGCGATTTCCACAACCTCTTTCATTCCTGGTAGAAAGAACTCTTTAAAGTGATGGGGTGACATCAGAGGGCCATCATTACCACCATAATCATCTCCAAATACAATAAGGTCTGCTCCAAGTTTTACTGCTTCTTTAATCAACTCTTTAGAATGGTCAACTGCAATACGCACAAGCTTTTTTACAAGTTCAGGATTTAGTACTAGATCCATCAATAGGTTGTCCATACCTCGAAGGTAGGTTGGATAGCTGAATGCATCGTGCATATGCATTCCAACCATTTTCTTACCCTTGAATCTATTGAGAAGCCTTTTAAGTGTTCTAAATCTGTATGGATCGTGAGGGTCAGGAGGGGTATAATTTTCAAGATCTTCTTCTGATTTTATTGGGCCTTCCATAGGGAAAGACACTGTTTGACCTGTATCCCTTCTAATCTCCCCCCATTCTGTTTTGAAAGTTTTTGTTTTTTCGTCAATCATTTCGATTCTATAGTTACCCGAGGGCGTTCCTGTAAGCACAATGTCAAGATCATACTTTTCAACAAAATCCTCATAGCTACATTCCGGGCATATCCCTTTTATAACTCTGTTGTCTATCATAAGTTCAAAGATAGGAACCATATCTGGTGTCCCTAATTTCAATGCTGTAGCAGCTCTTTCGTAGTTTGTCATTTTAGTCTCCTATTATCTGGCTTTTAATTCAATTTTAACATAATGGAATTGATTAGTATATAAATTTTCTAGCAAAAACTCCTTAATCCAGATATGGACATTGAGAAAAAGCAACTTCAAAAATTAAAGCATTTTATCGTAAGTTAATTGAGGTATTGCTTTTTTATAAAATAATATGGACTTTATACCCCGAATTGTTCGTAACCTTTCCATGGTCAATTGTTTAATATTTAATGCTATTTACAGTTTCGTACATTGCAATGATATTTTCCGGTGGTATTTCGGCTAAGATATTGTGGACCTGATTAAAAATGAACCCACCATTCTTCATAAATATCTCTGTATTTTTCTTTGTTTCATTCCTAACATCATCAGGAGATTTACTGAAAAGAGTGTGCTGTGTATCCACCCCTCCACCCCAAAAGACTATATCATTACCAAACTCCCTTTTTAATCTTTCAGGTTCCATCTTTGTAGCTGAGATCTGAACTGGATTTAAAATATCAACCCCGGCATCTATAAGGTAAGGTATAAAATTATAGACTGAGCCGCAGCTATGCAAAAATACATAAAGATTGGAATGATCCTTTACAAACTGATATATCTTTTTATGTCTTGGATAGAACATTTCCTTGTATAGTTCTGGAGAAAGCATAGGTCCTGTTTGCATTCCAAGATCATCACCCATCTGTATTATCTGAACATAAGGATCAATTGCTTCAAGGAGGGGTTCCAATCTTGAAAGATATATCTCTGTCATTTTATCGAGAAGTTTTTCCATTTGCCTTTTTTCTGTGATTAAATTCATCAGAAATTCGTCTGTCCTGTACAAGAACTGGCCTGTTTCGAATAAATTTCCTCCAAATCCAATCATTATAGCATATTCAGTTTCTTCATAGAGTTTTTTTGCTTTTTCTCTGAGTTTTTTATAAAAATCTGGTTTTCCTGCATTTTTCCAGAGTGGATCGGTCATATATCCCCACATCTGACTGTTTAAATCTTTTTCGAGATCATCAAAGTTGTCTTTATGTTTACCCATAAGCGGCCAGTATTTTTGATCAAAGTAAAATGAGCTTTCAGGCATCTCTGCTATGACAGTACCTTCTTCATTTATACAAACCCATGAATTACCTCTCTTTTCAATGGGGAGCCAGGCAGGTATAAGAGCATCTGAACCATCTGGAAGTTTCCATTCTACCCAATCATTAGGGTCATCTGCAAATACCCTTGCAAGGTCAACTGCATCTATCTGATATCTGTCCAAATACCACTGTTCAGGGATAGCGAGTTGTTGAACCATGTCGTATATTTTTGTTTCCCCATCCTTTATTTTTAGATATTTTTTTAGATTGTTGTAGGCTACACCCATTATTCCTGTAGATCTCATGGCACCACAGTCTACAGGAACTTTATCCGGTTCTTTATGATTTATAGCCATTAAAACACGTTCACGTGAGGTCATATATAACTCCTATGATATATGGTTTTATTAACTAAAATTATATTTTTTTGTACTTGCATTTAATTCTTAATTAGAATACTAAAATACTCAATGTTACTTAAACATGATTTTTATAAATATAAAACGAATAGGCAAGATAAAGTTTTAATCACAATAAAAACTCTAATTGCCTATTTATTTTTCAGTAGTCAGTGTAAAGCCCCTTATAAATGACTTTTGCAAAGATAAAAGTAGTACAACTGTTGGTACAGATGCAATTAATGCTCCCATAATAAGTATAGTAACAGGAACTCCGCCTCTTGCCCCCTGAAGTTTGGAAAGGGCGGTCATAACAGGACGGTACCTTTCCGATAGAATTAGCCCGAAAAGAAGATCATTCCACGTCCAGATGAATTGAAATATGAAAACAACTGTAAATGCTGGCTTAGACATTGGCATAAAGATTTTTGCATAGCTTTTCCATTTTGATGCACCATCCACCTTTGCCGCATCAAATATCTCTTTTGGCAAGGTATACGCGTAGTTGCGATACACAAAGAGAGCAAAGGGAATACATATACCTACGTATACTATTATGAGTCCCGTTCTCGTATCATAAAGCCCTAACTTATTTAAGAATATATAAAGAGGAATGAGAAACATCTGAAAAGGGAAAATATTCCCTATAAATATTCCGAGAAACCAAATATGAGGCTTTTTAATATTTAAATGAACAAGGCTGAATCCAGCAAGGGACGCAATAAATGCTGACCCGATTCCTGCAGAAAAGGCATATATCAGGCTATTAATAAAGTTTTTTCCGATCTGGCTTTTTTTCCATGCAAGGTGAAAATTAGTAATGAGGTTACGAGGGATATGAGATAAGGATGGAATCTGCCAGTAGTGAAGTTGATTAAACTCCTCTGGACTTTTTACTATAATTATAAGCATTGAAATCAGAGGAAAAATCCAGACTATACTAAGAATTATTAAGATAATATATATAAGGGTTTTTTGTATATCTCTGTTCATTTATCTAACCTCTTCTCTCCCCTAAAATCATTATGTATCTATACGATGCGAGAAGTGTCAAAATTGAGATTACTACAGCGATTGCTGACCCTAAACCCATTTTAAATAACAAAAATGACTCTCTATACAAGGATATTGCAAGTGTTTCTGATGCTCTTCCAGGTCCACCCTGGATCATTACCCATGGAATATCAAACATTCTTATAGTATTGATTAGGGAGTTAGCTATAACCAAAAGCATGATCGGTCTTAAAAGGGGAACTGTGATATATAAAAATGTCTGCCTTTGGTTTGCACCGTCTATCATAGCAGCCTCAATTGGTTCCTGAGGTATGGTTTCCAAACCTACCAGAAATAGTATTAGATTTATCCCGAAAAATTGCCATGTCCAAACACCAATCATTACAAATGTGTTAATGTGAGTATTGGTTAATATCGGTTGAATATGAGCCCCAAAGAGGCTGAGTAAAGATGGCAGAGCCCCCTGTTGGCTGGATAAAGTTCTTCTCCATATTATTGCTGCTACGGTTGGAGATAAAGTTGAAGGAATAAAAAAGATCGATTTAAAAATAATTTTTCCTTTAATTTTACTTAAAAGAACAGCTATCAGAAGGGCAAACCCAACGGCAAATATTAGAGTGCCTACCACCCAGTATAGTGTGTTTTTTAATGCATTTAGAAGTTCTGGCCTTGTGAATACTTTAATATAATTTGAAATACCAACGAACTTTGGAGGGTTAATAATATCCCATTTCATAAAACCAAGATAGGTTGTATAGAAAACTGGTACTAATTCAGCTATTATGACAAAGATTATTGCCGGGATTAAAAAAATTGAATCAAACTCTTTTCTTAATTTTGCCATAATCCTCACCGATATAAAGTTTTATTATTTGTTATCAATCATATGAATTCACTAAAAAGCTTGAGTGCTGTTATTTTGTACTTTGATCCATCAAGCTGATAAATCTTACAATTAATTGGAATGCCAAAATTATCAAGAATAGTTAAATCTAAACTTTTCCATAGTATAAAAACAGTAAATATGTATACTCTATCATTGCAACATGAAGACTCCAGGTTAAGTCTGGAGTAAATCCAGGCTCAACGGCCTGTTTAACACTCCGGCTCACTCATTGAATAACGATTAGACAAACCAAGATTTTTAATATAACCTGAAGTTTGCTTGCCTATTTTTTGAGAAAGCCCCCTCCTGCATATAAAGGAGAGGGCTTTTAGTGCATTAATAATTTACATTATACTTTGGCCATACCTCTTTGGCTTTTTGCTCAATTCCTTTTATCAAATCCATGTATTGATCGGGATGAACAAGCATAGTGTTAAATGTATCCACCGCGTATTCTACTATTTCTACTGGTGTTGCCTCCCAGAAACGGATCATCTTATTTGGGTAATTTTTTATAAGGTCCATTTCATAAGCCAGAGTTGGGTCACCCTTTTTGATCTGATCAGGTGTTATATGTACATTATTAACAAACTTAAGTTTATCCCATAGAATTTGTGCTGCATGTTTTCCCGCATACCATTTGTACCATTCCTTGGCAGCTTCCAGATCAGGTGAGTTCCTACCGGCACATAGGGGAGAAATTTCGAGAATTATGGAATCTTTCCCCTTTGGTGTAATAGGAGGTGGAATAAAAACACTGTAGTCCTTTTCAGGTACCAAACCCTGCTGCTGGAGTATACCACCATACCAGTCCCCAAAGGGTGCAAATGCAAGTTTTCCTTCTTTAAGCATTCTGGGGAGATCCTCCACATAGGTTGCATCCATGGGAGCGAAATAGCCTTTGTCAAGCATATCTTTCCATATTTTCATTGCCTGTACAACTTCAGGATCGGTATAATGGGCTTTTCCATTCATCAATCTTACATAGAAATCAGCATCGATTCTATAAAGGATTTCCTGAAATACGATAAATGATGTCCATCTAGATTTACCAATAGTGTTTCCAATACCGTAAATCCCCTTGCTCTTAAAAAAGGCTAACTGCTGCATAAACTCATCCCAGGTCTTAGGAAGCTGCATATTATACTTTTCATAAACTGCTTTGCTGTAGAACCATACCCAGTATCCAACGTTGAAGGGAAGTGCATAGGGTACACCATCAATTGAGAGTGCTTCTTTTATTCCAGGGGGATAGTTTTTACCCACTTCAGCCCAAACATCCGAAAGATCAGCCAGTAGGCCTGCTTTAAATAGTTCATATGCTCTGTATCCGAACCACCATTTGAATACGGAAGGTGCCCTGCTTGTTGTTAAATCAACTTTAACACGTGATTTGTAGACCTGGGTTTCAAAAGCGGTTGGAACAGCCTTAACCCCAATGTCTTTTGCAGATGCCTCACCCATGGCTTCCCAGAAATCCTGCCACTCAGGATTATCATGATAAAGCTTGATTTCTTTAACTTGAGCAGGTTGCGAAGCTGCCTTTTCAGCTTTGGGTTGCTCTGAACTGCCCTTTTTCTCACTCCCCGCAAATGCGAAACTGAAAATAAGTAGCATTGAGATTGTGAGAATGAGAACAAAAACTGATTTCTTCTTCATTTTGAAACCTCCTTAATTTATTATGTTAATATCTTAAACTTTATATTCCAGCTATTTAAAATTGATAGTTTAACTTTACTCTTCCTAAAGCAGAGGGCAGCCTTGAGCCAACTTTTTAATGGAAATTAGTGTGATAATAAAAAAGTACTATTAGATCTTCCTACAGGATCCCCTCTTTATCAATCTCTGTTTTACTTTGAGAACTTGATGATTCTTTAGATTTCCATTTAGCCTTTCTATCATCATCTGACCTGCAAGCTTTCCGAGCATATCTGTGTCAATACTCATTGTTGTTATCCTTGGAATGAATGGTTGATTGTAATCGAGTGTATCTCCCGGTGCTATGATGGATATATCCTCCGGGACAAAAAATCCAAGTTCGTTTAAAGCTACAATTACTCTTGCAGCAAGATAATCATCGTGAACAAAAAGCGCTGTGGGTCTGTACTTACTATAAATTATTTCTTTAGTTTTTGATATGAGTTCCTCCATATTGTTTAAATTTACGGTTATTCTGGAATTTTCATCAAAATTGATTCTGTGTTCATCCATAGCTTTTTTAAACCCGATAAACCTATCTGTAACAACAGTGGGTTGATCCGGTCTGAAATAATCTATGAATGCGATATTCTGATGCCCCAGATCAATAAGATAAATGCTACCCTCATAAGAACCCTGAAAATCATCTGTACAAACAGAAAAGAACCTGTCCTGGTAGCTGCTATTATTTATCACCACGACCGGAATATCTTGATCCTCAAGTAATGTAAATAGTTCTCTGTTACCATAATGAATAGAGAAGAGAGCCCCTGTGCTTGAGGCGGCTATCTTTTTTAAAACTTCTCCAGCTTTAAGCTTTAGACTAACGGGTATCATAACAGGGTAATAGTTGTGCTTTGTTATAACCGCTTCAATCTGTATCAGCATATGTCTTATGAAGTTCCATTCAAAAGCCTTTTCATAATCCTCATGAAACAACACACCGATATGACTGATTTTTCTTTTTGCTATTGAAGATGCATATAAATTTTTCCTGTAATTTAAATCCTTGGCTGCTTTAAAAACCTTCTGTTTAATTCCGTTAGAAAAGCTCCCTTTACCATTTAAAATATTGGAAGCTGTTGTTATGGAAACACCTGCTTTACTTGCAACGTCCGATAATTTAGCCTTTTCCATATGGTTGATTTTTAATGAAATATTGATAAAACGTTTTAGTTAATTTTCTCTTTGATTTTATTATGATTGGATATTCCTGTCAAGTAAAATTGCAAAAAACGTTATAAATATATATAATATATTTTAAAGTTACTTGTTAGCTATTGGCCCTTCAATACGAGTTAAAGGATATGATAATGTTATATATAGATCTTCTAATTTCCCTCTTCTTATTTATTATTGCATTTATCTTTTTTGTAAATGGAAGGTATAAGAGAAATGTATATCTAGTAATTCTTGCTATGTTATTTTTCCCCTTATCAATCTTTTCATACTATTTAAACAGGTATAATATAGAGATATTTAAAAATGTTAATGTGTTTATGTTGATAACCTATCCAATTATTAAATTGTTGGTTATCCTTTCTCTGATAAAATATATAAAAACCCTTCCAAAAAGGAAGGGCCCTAAATAAATTTACCAATAATTTTTTTTGCAACTTAGCGGGAGAACTCCTTTAAACTTACAGGCTTACCTGTTTCAGCCGATTTGTCTGCTGCAAAAATAACCCTGAAATATGGTTATAAATATCAACGATATCAATATTTTTGTCATTGAGAAACTCATCATAGTCATTGTATATTTTTACATCAACTTTGTATTGTGTCTTAATTTCAGCTGGATTTAATTTTCGTCTTTACATTATTGCAATAGGCTCAAAATCAGGTAGTTCGGTAAATGTTTTCATATGAGCTGTAGCTACCCAGCCGAAACTAACAATGCTTACTTTATATTTTTTCATAATTAACCTACTTGAGAAAAATAGCTATTTTAAAGCGAGAGTAGATCTGCTTTCAGGCAAGAATAGTTTTAACATAGGGCATTACAAATGATTGGGTTCAAAGAGAAAATGTAAAAGGAATATACGATGATATCTTGGGTGTTTTTTTGAAACTAATGATGGTGCTGTTATTGAATTAATGGAATATCTAAATGAAGATTCTGAGTGGTTTCCGGATCAGGATAAGGAATAAAAATCGTATATTACTGATTCCTTGAATAGCTGTAATTCTGTTGTTATTGTAAATGCTGTTTATTTTGGAGAAAAAATTTGGTATTTTTATATATAACCAACATCTATTACTTTTATTGGCCTGATTTTTATTTTTATGGAGATCAGTTTGATTCGGTGTCTTTATAAATAAGAACTGGAAAAATAACTAAATTATTGTAAAGAAATAAATAAAAAGATGGATTATCCTTAAGGATACTTTATAGTCGCGGCTTTAGTAGTTATAACACTTAAAATATGATTTAGAAAAACATCCCCTCACCCTTACTTAGCCGGAATCTATGATTACTCCTAATTTCTATATAGCTTCTATGGAAATAACAGTCTTAAAATCCTGATAAATAATAAATAGTTTATCTTAATTGTTTGCAATACATATCATGTAGTTATCTTCTTATACTCTTTTTCCCAGATATCATTGGTTGCCTCTGCAGCTTTTCTTCCCATTTCAGCAAGGTCTTTTATATAAACTTCATCCCTGAATGCCTTTTCTGTTGTTATA
>QNBN01000027.1 GCA_003645695.1 Spirochaetota bacterium
CTTATTAAACATCACAAATCTTGATATAAAATCAGCATCCGTATGAATCTTCTTAATAGCTTTAACAGCTTTAACTATTCTTTCATTATCCTCTCTTAAACTACTCGAACTCATGAGATTGCCATCAACAAAACCAGTAATAATTATATAATCTGGTTTAAAATATTTGAAAACCTTTGCACCGACCCCAGTATTAGAGGCAGAAATCGTATTGTGGAGTTCAACCTCTCAGTCAATAAAGATATCAGTTTTTTGTCCTGGAATTCTAACTACATAACTTTCTCCATTTACATCCAGTTTGTAATTCCTATTAGTTAGTCCTCCAGGTAAATACTTATAGGTTACATTTTTTCCCTTCCACTCCTCCACTTTTCCTATAACATCCTCAATTGATTTCACAGTAAACCTCCTCCTTTTTAGAACTATTATAAATAAAATAATTACGAAACAGAAGCCCCTGGAGTAATATCCTTATCCACTGTCAGAAGTGACAGATCCTCGCCATTTGATGCTGCAAGCAACATACCCTGCGAAAGCTCTCCCATCAATTTAGCAGGTTTTAGGTTTTTTACGATTATTATCTTTTTTCCGATCAACTCATCGGGCTTATAGTACTTTGCAATTCCAGCAACAAGTTGACGTTGTTCATCTCCGATATCTATTTGCAGTTTCAGTAATTTCTCAGATCCTTCAATCTTTTCTGCTTCCAGCACCTGTGCTACAACAAGCTCTACCTTTTTAAACTCTGAAATATCAATCTGATTCAATTCAAGTACTCCTTTCTTAAATCTTTCATGTTCTTCAGTTTTCTTCGCCTTTTCTTCATACTTAGCCAACTTCGAAACATCTATCCGCGGGAATAGAATATCAACTTTGTTGATTACTGTCCCCGGTTTTAAATAACCCCATTCTAAAACTTTAAGGCTTTTGTTCGTACCATCTATATAATGAAAAACACTATCTGAAAAAACAGAAATTGCTTCATCAGCTTTATCTAATATAATAGGTGAAAGAAGTAGTGTGGAGATTCTTAAAGCTTCGGCTACATTATAAAGTACAGTAGCTAACCTATCCTCCTCACCTTTTCTCTTAATCTCCCAGGGAGTCATGGAATCTATATATTTATTAATCATTCTTATATAGTTTAATATCCTTTCAAGAGCCTCATTCACCTTCAAATTGCCTATATTATCTTTCACATCTATGGGTAACTTTCTCCCTTCCTCCACAAGAACCTTATCTTCACTTTTAACCTTGCCCGGTTTCGGCACTTTACCATTAAAATATTTTTCTAACATTTTCACAGTTCTACTTAGCAGATTGCCATAATCATTGGCAAGATCCGAGTTAATGGTATTTATCATTAGCTTCTCGCTAAAGTTTGCATCAGACCCTATATTCATATTTCTAATTAAAACATACCGGAAGCTCTCAATACCATATTTATCTATCAAATCAATAGGCCTGACCACATTACCAAGAGACTTACTCATCTTTGTATCCTCCATTAACCACCAGCCGTGAGCAACGATCCTCTTAGGCATATCAAAACCAGCAGCCTTTAACATAATTGGCCAGTAAACCGCATGAGTGGTTATAATATCTTTTCCTACAAGCTGAACATCTGCAGGCCACCATTTCTTAAATGATGTATTGTCTCTGTAAACACCTATCGTACTTATATAGTTGATCAGAGCATCAAACCACACATAAGTTACATAATTTTTGTCAAAAGGGATCTCTATTCCCCAATCAAGTCTTGATTTCGGCCTTGAAATACACAGGTCATTTAAGGGATTTTTTAAGAACCCAATTATCTCATTGCGCCGGCTTTGAGGATAGATAAATTCCGGATGCTCATTAATATAGTTTATCAACCAATCCTGATATTTTGAAAGTTTAAAGAAGTAGTTTTTTTCTTCTATTGTGATTACATCCCTGCCACATGATGGGCACTTACCCTCAACCAGATCCTTCTCTGTCCAGAACCTCTCCTCCGACACACAGTATTTTCCTGTATAGGTATCAAAATATATATCTCCCCTCTCATAGAGATATGTAAGCATATTCTGAACAACAAACACATGTTGCCTATCAGTTGTTCTTATAAACTTCGTATAGCTTACTTTTAATTTATCCCACAAGCTGAGAAATCTCTGCACTACTTCATCGCAGTGCTCTTTTGGTGATTTATTTCTCTTCTTTGCTGCCTCCTGTACCTTTAATCCATGTTCATCCGTACCAGTAGAGAAAAAAACCTCATCACCGAACAATCTGTGATATCTCGACAGAACATCAGCCAGTATTGTTGTATAGGCATGACCAATATGAGGTTCATCGTTTACATAATAGATTGGAGTAGTTACATAGAATTTTCCCACTTTTCTCACCTCATTTAAGCTTTTTTGTATGAAATCTCGATATTATCCTTATAGTAGTAAGATATTTTATTTTGTCAAGGAATTATAATTAAACCAAAATCCTATATTTTAAAATCACGAGCTTAAGCCTACTCCTTCACCACCAATATATCTTTTAACAATTGAGAGAATATCCTTTAATCCTGAAATATAAAGGGACGCTTCTGGAAGGGACTTAATAAATATATCCCCGTAATTCCTTGTTATTATTCTTCTATCAAGAACTACTATAATTCCTCTATCAGTTCGTTTTCTTATAAGCCTTCCAACGCCCTGTTTTGTTTTTATAACTGCAAGAGGCAGCAAATAGTTGATAAATGAGTTTTTACCATCCTGTTCTATTCTTTTTAACCTTGATCTTATAACCGGGTCTGTTGGCACTTTAAATGGCAGCTTTGTTATAACAACACATTGAAGATTTTCTCCGGGAACATCAACACCCTCCCAAAAACTTTCCGTGCCAAAGAGAACGGCATTTTTTTGATG
The DNA here is from genome assembly GCA_003645695.1 of Spirochaetota bacterium. GTDB lineage: Bacteria > Spirochaetota > B62-G9 > B62-G9 > B62-G9 > B62-G9. The sequence goes on from QNBN01000027.1 coordinate 2,907, forward strand.
TTTAAAATAATCTAATAGGACCTGTCGAGGTATATCTCCCTGTTTTAAAAATACTATTCCTTCAGATGAGAGCCTTTCAGAAATATCACTGTAAACTCTATTCAAAGTTGCATAGGAAGTAAAAAGTATCAGGGTACTACCACCGGTTTTTCTTATAATACCTTCTATAGCAGAAATGATATTATTGATATAGAATGGATGCTGAGGCTCTACAATATCATTTGGGATCATAACAGCCATCTGTCGATTATAATCAAAGGGTGAATCAATTTTAGCATCAACCGTAAGAGTTTTAATACCCAACCGATTCTTGATAAAATTGAACTCTCCCTTGACCGTAAGAGTAGCACTTGTCATAATCAGTGATTTGGCTTTATCATAAATCATTTCTCCAAGCTGAGCACCAACATCTATTAGAGATATTGATATTGTTGGCCTTTTTCTATTTTCAACCCACTTTACATAATCGGTTTCTTCATCTTTCAGGAAGATATCAATTGTTTGAAGTAAATCTATTAATCTTGTAATATAGCCATCAATTTGTTTTGTCTCAAGCTCTCGTTTTTTCGAATTAAGAAACCTTCTAATTTCAAGGAGAAAATTCTCCAATGAAGATACTGACCTGTAAAAATCACCTATTTTGGACAATACATTTGAAATCCATTGATGATTATTTCTTATCTTTTCGTCTATTTCTATAACCTGGTAAGGATTCTTCTGCTCTACCCTGTAATTAGATTCATTTTGTACATAGACTTCTATAAAATTGCCCAATTCGGCAAAAAGAGATTCACTGCACATCTTTACTTCATCAATGATTTTAATCACATTCTCATACTGGGTGCTATCCTTTAAAAGCCCTTTTTTCTTAAGGTAGCTTATATATCCTTTATCACTTTTGCCTTTTCCATACTTATGCAATTGATTAAGCAGTACTTTAACCACATATTCATTTAGTGACTTAGTAAAAAATGATGTTGCTGAATCTTCAAGCCTGTGGGCCTCATCAAAAACAACCCTGGTATAACTGGGCAGAACCGACGCTCCACTATCGGATAAACTGGAATCAGCTAAAAAATAGTGATGATTGGTAATAACAATATGGGATCTTAGAGCATATCTTTTTATTCTATTAAAAAAACATTCTGAAAAATATTTGCATCTTGCCCCCATACAGGTTTCGGTTTTGGAGTTTACTTTTTCCCATAATGTAGGAGATGGAGTAAAGGGAAGGTCTGATAAACTCCCGTCATCAGTTTTTCTTATCCAGGCCAAAATCTCATCAAACTGTTCACGTTCTTCATCATCAATAAATGAAAAGAGATCCTGCGAAATTTCCATTACCCTGTTAACACATATGTAATTTCCTCTCCCTTTCATTAAACTATATTCAAAGTCTTTCCTCATAATTTTTTTTACTGTTGGAATATCCTTTTTCAAAAGTTGCTCCTGAAGATTGATTGTATTTGTAGATATTACAACCCTCTCATGATTGACAATAGCCCATTCTATAGCCGGTATAAGGTACGCAAAAGTCTTCCCTATTCCTGTACCAGCCTCTATTAAGGCCATTTTATCCTCATTGAACGACCGGCACACCTCCCTCACCATTATTTTCTGGCCTTCTCTTTCTTCAAAAGACTCTATAATCTTTTCAATACCACTCCCCGATGAGAGATACGAAATACATTCCTCATTACTGATGGGATGATAAACTTTTTTCTGGACTGGTTCTACAGCCACATACATATCTGTTAATTCATTATTAACAATGATAAATCCAACACCATGCTGAGCAATAAAAGAAGCTATGGACATATCTGCTTCTGAAGGCCTTAATACTCCATTAGGATGATTGTGTATTACAACATCGGGAAGGTAGCTCCTCTGAATTGGAAAGCTAACGCACTCCTCATTTCCTCTAGCAATAACTTCCACTCTATTGATTTTTCCTTCCTCATTCAACCAGGAAAAAAATAGAACTTCGTTATTATAACTCGTCTTTATTTCATTATAGATATTTTTTAATACCTCATCAGTGAAGAGTTCCACAATTTTTCTACTCATAATTCTCAAATCCTGACTTTATAGTAGGTTAAACTTCGATTTTTTAATAATTTTCAAAACCTTTCACAAGTTTTTACATACTAAAATAAATATAAAGATTTTCGTTCGAAAATCGGTAGTAGAGTTCTTCCCTTACGAATTCTTTAAATGTTAAAATCTAATAAGTCTACAATCCTCTATAAGAAGGTAATTATTCTTTTAAGAAAAAGCCCGAAAAAAGGATGAAGGATCTTCTTTGTTTTCTCCATTGTTTCCAGAACATCTTCATGTTTAAGAGGTAAGTTCGTTATCCCTGCCGCCATGTTAGTAATTACAGACATTCCGAAAACCTCTAACCCTTCCTGCTTTGCTACTATAACCTCAGGGATAGTGGACATGCCAACAGCGTCTGCACCAATTCTTTTAAAGAATTCAATCTCAGCCTTTGTTTCGTAGCTAGGACCAGTTGTAGCTATATATACTCCACTTTTAAATCTATTTTCGATTCCCAACTTTCTTGCAATATACATTGCAACATTTCTTAATCTAGGACTGTATGGTTGACTCATATCTACAAAAACTTCATAGCCTTCAATGGAAAATCCTATTAGTGGATTATTCATCAAATTGATATGATCGCTAATTATCATTACATCTCCAGGGTTAAAATCTTTATTAATCCCACCTGCTGCATTTGTGAGGATTATAATCTTTGCTCCAAGCAATTTTGATACTCTTACCGGAAGTGTTACCTCAAACAATGAATACCCCTGATAAAAATGGAATCTTCCGTTAAAAACAAGAATTTTCTTTCCCTCAATTTTGGTGGTTAATATCTCTCCCCTTTGACCCTTAATCGTACTATGCGGGAAACCTGGAATACTGCTATACTTAACTCTGTCTATCACACCCATTCCATCGATTATACTACCATATCCAGAACCAAGGATAAGGGAAACATCAAAATTTTCATCTATTCTGCTCTTGATCTCACCTGTAATTTCTTTTAATTTTTTATACTGTTCATGGTTCATCTAAAATCTCCATTTTTAAAACTGATACTTTATCCATTGCACAGGATCTACGTAAACCATATTAACCAACACTCCCCAGTGAAGATGTGGACTTTCTGCCAGGCCTGTGCATCCGATTTTACCAATCAAACAGCCTTTACCTACAAAGACATTCTGACACACATCAATTTTATCAAGATGAAAAAAGAGGGAAAAAACTCCTAACCCGTGGTCAATAACAATCGTATTACCAGTCGTTATTCTTGGCCCTGTAAAAACCACAACTCCAGAGTTTGGTGCATATACCTCGGTGCCTCTTTTCCCGAAAAGATCTATACCATAGTGAAAACGACTATACATATACCTGCCACCAATATAATACTTTCTCTTTTTTCCGAAATCAGAAATTATCTTAGGATTTTTTACTGGATAGGTAAATCTACCCTTCCAGTATTGTTTTGTAGCAGAATTAGTGAGTATCCAAGTTAAGATTTGCTGTTCTTTTAACTTTTCTTCTGATGGCGAAAGAATAGCCAATTTTTTTGGTTCTAATTTTACCGTTCCTGTTTTATGTGAAATTTTCTTAACATAGAAGGGAAACTTAATCAAGCTGTATAAATATTTCTCTTGAATATCTATTTTTATCTTATACTTTCCATCCGTAATACCAAGAGGAATCCCAAATAATGCTTTTCGGTAATTAGTACCAGTCCTATAAAAAGATAGATTTTCAAGGGTTTTTTTGGCTGGGCTATCGGCTATAATCTTTCCGGTTATAGTACAATTCCTATTAATTCCCCACATTAGTATTTTTGTTGTTTTACCTTCTTCAGGCAGAGGATAGACTTTATAATGAGGTTCTCTAAATCTTTCATTCTTAGATATCTGAAGTTTCCCATAAATTAAAATAGGAACCTTTCTTACAACCAATTTGCTGTAGGAAAATATTTTTAGAAATTTTTTATCAATTCTAAAAACAGCACTACTATCACTCTTTGTTACTATAATATCGCCATTATACAAGATCACAGGTGATTTCTTTAATACCCTTAATCTACTATTCCTGTATAAATAAACAGTTCCAGCTTTTTTTAAAAGAATATATCTATGATTTTTCCCATATGTGGAAGCAGGATTACTGTATAATAGTATAATTATAAATATAAATAAAGTTAATTTGACTCGTTTTATCAGCATAAATAAAATCAGGGATATATTCTGTTTATAAGCCTTGGAAATGCAATTGATTCTCTTACATGTTGCAGGCCACAAACCCAGGATACAAGCCTTTCAAGACCTAATCCAAAACCTGAATGCGGAACAGAACCATATTTCCTTAAATCCAGATACCAATCATACTTATCCGGATCAAGGCCAAAATCCTCTATCCTTTTTATAAGGGAATTATAATCATCATCCCTCTGTGATCCTCCTATTATCTCTCCATAACCTTCAGGTGCAAGCATATCATCACACAGTACAGTTCGATCATCCTCCGGATTTGGCTTCATGTAGAAAGCCTTAATAGTGCCTGGGTAGTTGTATATAAAAACAGGCTTGGAGAAATTAGTGGATATTGCTGTTTCTTCATCACCTCCAATGTCATCTCCCCATTCTATCGAAAATCCCTTCTTTTTAAGGATTTCTATAGCTTCATCATAGGAGATTCTTGGGAAAGGCGGCTTAATTGCCTCAAGTTTTTTGATATCCCGCTCAAGAATTTTAAGTTCATTCTTACGGGATCTTAATACCTCATCAATTACATAGGAGATCATATCCTCCTGAAGATCCATGTTGTCGTTTGTATCGTAAAAGGCCACTTCAGCCTCAAGCATCCAGAACTCCGTTAGATGTCTTCTGGTTTTAGATTTTTCAGCCCTGAACGTCGGACCAAAACAGAATACCTTTTTAAAGGAGCTTGCAGCTGCTTCAAGGTAGAGCTGTCCTGTTTGAGCAAGATAAGCTTTCCCCAGATCAAAGTAATCTGTCTCAAAGAGGTTCCCTGCTGATTCCCCTATGGAACCTGTTAGTATTGGTGTATCAATCAGAACAAAATCTTTTTTGTAAAAGTATTCTCTCAGGATTCTTTCTAATTCACTTCTAATCCTTAAAATTGCCCACTGCCTCTTGGATCTGAGCCACAAGTGTCTGTGCTCCATTAAAAAATCTATTCCATGAGATTTCTTGGATATAGGATATTCCTCATCAGGAATATTAATAATTTGTATATCCTTAACGAAAATTTCATACCCCCCGGGAGCTCTTTTTTCCTCACGTAGAAGACCCTCAACAACCAATGAACTTTCAAGTTTTAGTTCAGCGCATTCTTTAAATAATCTTTCTTCAACCTCACTTTTAACAACAACACACTGAATCTCTCCATATCCATCCCTCACCTCAATAAAGTATATTGATCCACTGGATCTTATATGTCTGATCCAGCCCATAACTTTTACCATTTTACCAACAAAATTTGCTGCCATATTGATTTGAAAATCAGCCATATCTTCTCCAATCTCCTAAGAATTAAGCCTTTTCCAGGCAGAATATTTGACTATCCTTTTATCACTCCTATAGGCTTCAACCTGGCAACCGGTGTTGCCAGACCATTGATTTCAACAATTTTAACCACTTCAGAAACATCCTTATACGCCTCAGGCATCTCTTCTTTCAAGGTTTTTTTCGATTTCGACATAACAATAATGCCCTGCCTTTCAAGTTCATCCCTTATATTTCTGCTGGCCGCCTGTTTTACCGCTCTTCTCCTGCTTAAAAGCCTACCAGCACCATGGCAGGTAGTACCAAAACTCTTCTTTAATGATTCATGCTCTCCTTTTAAAATATAGGATGATCGCCCCATATCTCCAGGAATCAACACAGGCTGTCCTATATTTTGATAATTTTCCGGAATTTCTGTCGAGCCTTCTGGAAAGGCTCTTGTTGCCCCTTTTCTATGGACACACAGAAACTCCTTTTTGCCATCAACAAAATGAGTTTCAAACCTTGCAATATTATGGCTTACATCATATAAAATATCAAGCCCTGCTTTTCTGTATGATACTTTAAACACTCTTTCAAAACCTTCTCTTATATAATGAGTAATAAGCTGTCTATTTGCCCATGCAAAATTAGCAGCAGCCTTCATTGCAGAGATATAGGCCTTGCCTAACGGATCATCTATATAAACTGAAATTAGCTGTGGGTCTGGCACGTCTATCATGGATTTTCTTCTCATTTTCTTCAAATAATCATCACAAATCTGGTATCCAAAACCCCTTGATCCCGTATGAAACATTATAATGACCTGATCTTGAAAAAGCCCAAAGGTTTCTGCCGCTTCATCCTGGTATATTTTTTCAACATAACTTATTTCAACAAAGTGATTTCCGGCTCCAAGAGTTCCAAGCTCATCCCTGCCCCTTTCCCGTGCCTCCTGGCTAACATCCGAAGGATCAGCGCCTTCAAAATATCCCTTATTCTCACAAAACTCTAAGTCTTCAGCTTCACCATAACCTTCATTTACCGCCCACTTAGCTCCGTAAATAATAACAGATTTATAATCCTTTTTAGATAGGCCAATTTTGCCCCTTGAACCAACACCAGCAGGAATATCATTATAAAGCTCTATTATTACCTCTTCTAATTTCTTTTTAAAATACTCAAGTTCAAAACTTGTCTTTATTGCTCTTACACCGCAATTTATATCGTATCCTACACCTCCCGGTGATATAACTCCCTTAACACCATCGGTTGCAACAACTCCACCGATAGGAAACCCATAACCATAATGTATATCAGGCATTCCTACTACAAAACCCTTAACACCCGGCAGATAGGCCGTATTCTTTAACTGCTGTAATGCTTCATGTGTTTCTTCGGATTTGGCCATTTCTTCGTTAATAAAAACGACACCTTTCACCCGCATCTTATCTTCTTTCGGTATTTCATACGCCGCTTCACCGATTTTTTTTAACTTGATCATATAATATCACCTGCCCGGATACAACATTTATTGTTTTATTTAGAAGCAATTCTTCTGCAGCAGAATTTGATAGTTCTTTTGAATAAAACTATATCTCCTTCAACCATGCCTCCTACATCATGACAAATCTGAAAAATTAATATATACTCTACATAATTGAATGTCATTTCATATATCAAAAATTACAGATGTATAATAGAGGCCGTCTTCATTTTTTATAGAATAATCATGATAAGTTGCCGCCTTTATTTCTCTTTCCATTAAAGAAAATGCATCCCTAATAACATTACTTTTCATAACGAGCCTGTTCTTTCTGATTTTCACAAAAGGATCTTTGAACAAAAGTCCTTTTGAATATGTCAATAGAATAATTCTATTTAGAAGTTCTATCAGAGCATTGTCAATGGCATCGAATCGTAGGCGTATTTTTCTTTTATTAATTTTACCTTTTAAAATATTTAGTTCATCGGGTTTTTTATCAGTTATCAAAAAAAGAAGCCCTTTTACTGCATCAGCAAATAAATCCTCAAGAGAATCCGCCTTAACCTCAATACCAATATCAGATGCATGGTCAATCACAATATAAGGTGACATCGTTATACCATCGTCAATATTTCTGGTTCACCCTCTCTTACAAGGATTGAATGCTCAAAATGAGCAGAAGGTTTACCATCCTTAGTAACAACTGTCCATCCATCATCTTTGACGGTTACTTCATATGTCCCTTCATTAACCATGGGTTCTATCGCGATTGTCATTCCTGAGTATAGCTTTGGTCCCCTACCCGGAGTCTTAAAGTTAGGGATTGGGGGTTCCTCATGAAGTTTTTTCCCAACACCGTGTCCAACATAATCCCTTACTACAGAGAATCCGTTTGATTCAACTACCTTTTGAACAGCCTTTGATATATCGGATACATGGTTTCCATGGACAGCCATAGAAATACCTGCGTAAAGAGCTTCCTCTGTAACTCTCATCAATTTTTCTTTCTCCTTAGAAACTTTTCCAATAGCAACTGTTATAGCTGCATCACCAAAATAACCCTCTTTATTTACCCCAACATCTATACTTAGAATATCTCCTTCTTTTAAGCGATATGGTCCTGGGATACCATGTATAACTTCATCATTAACAGACGTACAAATTGAAGCTGGAAAACCATTGTAATTTTTAAATGCAGGTATACCCCCGTGCTTATGTATGAAATTCTCAGCTATTTCATCAAGCCAGGCTGTTGTTACTCCTGCTTTAGCCTTTTCCTTTAAAAATTGTAAAAGCTCACCCACAATCCTACAAGCTTGTCTAATATAACTTATCTCACTGCTATTCTTGATCTCCTGCATTTGGTTCCTTTCTCCTTCCTTCTGACCCTTTTTCTTTCTTGTCGCTTAATAGATCCTCAATCTTTGGTCCTTCGTTAAAGGATTCCTCTACAATTTTCCTGACATCCTTTTGTTGACCACCTGTTATTGAAACTTCACCTTCAATAACAACACCTTCTTCAATATTTACCTTTGGTGCTCTGATATTTCCTAAAATTCGACCAGTGGAAAGAAGAGTAACTTCCTCTTCAGCATCAATATTTCCTATAACCGTTCCTCCTACTATAACTCTTTTAGCTACTATATCCGTTTTTACTTTTCCAGTTCTCCCAACTATTAACTGATCCTCTGTTTTTATCTCTCCCTCGAACCTGCCATCCACCTGTAGGGAACCATTAATGTAGAATTTTCCATCAAAAACTGAGCCCTCTCCAATAAGACTATTGAGCTGTGATTCATTTTTTGCTGCCATCAGAAATCCTCCTGCTGGATAATATTTTTATTAAGAATATTTTATCAATAAAACTCGAAGATTCCAGATCAAGACCGTGTTAATGAATAGGCAATCTATGATTATTATTGTAACACCTGGTTTATTTCGCCTATTTTCAGATTAGATTTTTATTTTACCCTGAGCAAGAGAGTTTAAATACTCTGCATCATCCTGTTCAATCTCCTGAAACTTTACTGCATACTCCGAATGTTCTTTCATAACCCTTGTCACAATTCCTCTTGCATTAATTCTCCTATAAGGGAGGTTAACATCAATTTCAAGTAAGGTATTCTTTGCAAGGTATCTCTTCAATTTTTTATCTTCAAGCCTGAATAAAAGACCCCCGGCACTTATGTCTACAACCGGGATATTATAATCCTTTCCGCTATCAAGCCTGAAGTAATCATACTTAACAAGAGCTTCTACTAAGACCTCTGCATACTGCTTTGTTTTTAGTGCATTTATTGGCTTTATGTTTCGGTGAAAATCAAAATCATTGATAAGCCTGATATATCCAACGACTTCATCTTCAAGCAATAAGGGAACATAACATTCCGAAAATATTCTTTTATTACGCCTATCCTGTAATAAATCTAACAGCTTATCCTCTATTCTCTTTCTCGGCTCTCCCTTTCTTATATAATAGTTAAAAACATCCATGATCGTCATTATATCTTTGTCCATAAACCTTTTCTCATCAAGGGAATCCTCATAAGAGTTATAAATAAGGAAAATTTGTTTGGTATCTCTTAAAACTTCATCTATAAAATTGAATTTATCATTTTGTTTATAAACCTTTATTTGAATTTTCTGGGCAAACTCAGATACTAAATTTTTTATAGAAATTAATATTTTATCTATTGCAGGTTTTGGCTTTTTCACTTCCTGAAATATAAACCTCTCATCCATCAAAGGCGAATCTTTAAACTGTATGGATTTTGACTGTATAATCACCTTAAACCGCATAAAAACCTTACCATCTACATATAATCTTTTATACTTCCTTGTAAGGTTCTTCTTGATCAACTCAGGTACAAATATAAGTATCCTGGTATCATCCAATATCTGAAATTCTGAATCAAAATAATGATAATTATTATTAAACACAAAGTTTACAGAGCAAGCTCCAGAATCTCCTATAACAGGAGAATCAAGATTAACAATTATTGAATGATCATCAAACTTTTCTACTATACCGGTGTAAGATATATTATTGATATTTACATTCACTGGCACTTCCATTTTTGCAAGGCTTTTAAAGATTAGAGCCTTTTCCAAATCACTTTTTACAAACATTTTATCGGGTATTTCAGGCATCTACAACTTCCCTTTCTGAGGCTATATTCGTTGTTAATTCCATAGATGATTCAAACTTTTCCCTCAAAATATCGACATAAATATCAACGAGTTCAGGATCATAACATTTGCCTTTATTACTCAGTAACATATCTATTGCTTTTCGTGGTGGGACAGGTTCTCTATGAGGTCTTCTGGCAATCAATGCATTGAAGGCATCTACCATTCCAACGATTCTGGCCCATAGTGGAATGTTATCACCTTTTAACCCATCCGGATAACCGGAACCATCATAGCATTCATGATGATATTTTATTACTTCAATCCCCTCTTTAAATAGCTTAAGCCTTTTTTCTGCATACTCTGCCCCTCTGAGAACATGGCTTTTAACTATTTCATATTCTTTTGGGGTAAATTTTCCTTTTTTATTGAATATCTTTTCATCCAGACCTATTCTTCCAATATCTATAAGCATAGCAGCAGCTTTTAATTTTGCTATGTCCTCCCTTTTAAAGGATAGCTTTTTTGCTATTTTAGCTGCATCCTCAGCTATATTCAAAAAATGTCCAATAATGTAGGGTTCACGTTTTTCAAGGGCTTTCAAATATTTTCGTGCAAGAAGATCCCGGATTTCATATACATCTATGGGCTTTTCTTTCCCTTTTACTGTCATCCTATCTACAAAACCACCTTCAACCAGATATTTCACCTCGTCGTATACAGGTCTTGTCACAAGTATCTGTCCTCCTTTTGCAAGGCCCTCAAGCCTTGAAGCTGTATTCACAACATCACCTATAACAGTATAGTCCATTCTATCCATGGACCCCATATTTCCTGCAATAACCTCTCCATAATTAATTCCAATACCAATCCGTACATTTTCCTGATTCAACTTTTCTCTCTGGTTATTAATATCTTCCACAAACACCTGCATCTCTATTGCGGAAAATATAGCACGTTCAACATCGTTGTCATGAGCAATAGGTGCACCAAAAACTGCCATTACACAATCACCAATGTACTTATCAACAGTTCCCTCATACTTAAAAACAATCTCGGAAAGTCCAGAAAGATATGTATTCAATAGATCTACAACATCCTCTGGTTTCATCTTTTCTGTCATGGTCGTAAAACTACGAATATCTGCAAAAAGAACTGCAACTCTTCTTTTTTCGCCGCCTAACTTTATACTGCCAGGATTTGAAATTATATTATCAACAAGCTGATGGGATACATATCTCGAGAATGCATATCGAATATTCGATAAACGAGAATTCTCAATAGCCATAACCATTTGATTGGAAAGTATTTTTATGGATTCCAGTACCTTCTCACTGTACGGTTGAAAATTCATCCTCTCTCCAAGCGTTAAGATACCGATTACTTCACCTTTAGATACGAGAGGAACAAAAATGACAGCTTCAAGTTTATTGATAGTCTCTCTCTCATCTTCAGTAAGCTTATCAAGAATATCCATTACAACTATTGCATCCTTTGTTCTTTTCAATTCTCTAACAATTAGCATTTTGTTCGTTAGCTTCAGTTTTTCGATATACTGCTTTAATATACCTCTTGATGCAACAACCCTATACTCAGTGTTATTTTCATTTGTTGATAGCATAATCACTGCCGACTTACAAAGGGCTCTTCCCATAACATTCAAAAGCATACTGCCAAAAAAATCCTCTTTGCCAAGCGCTGTTAGATCAACACCAATTCCTGAAAGATCCTTTAATTCAAAGGCAGACCTTTTTAAATCTTTTAATCCACTTTTCTCACTTAATTGAATAAGAATTCTTATTTTGAGTTCACCAAAATTGCATAATGATTTGATAAACTCAATATCCTCTTTTTCTATTTTTTCAAGTTTTTTCCCACCCCATAGTACAGAGAAATGAGATATAAACTTACCACGTTTTTTTGGAATAATTAAAAAAGAGGTTTCAAAGTCAATATCCTGGTTAGAGAGCTTTTGAAACAACAATCTTGCTCCCCTTGGATCAATAACCTTCCAATCCAATTTCATCAATTCTGCTATAAATTTATTGTCAAGGAAAAATGGAAGTATGTGCCTAACACTACTGTTTATTACAGCAGATTCATATATCTTATTATCCAATCGATCAATATAAGCGTATTGGACATCATCCTCCAAGCTCTGGGATATATACTTTGACAAAACATGGATGACACGTCTTATATTTTCCGCAAGTTGTATTTCTTCTGAGGCTCTATCAAGCAACTCCAGATAAAATGCAGATTTCTCATCCATTTTAATTTTTCCTGTAGTAAAACTATAATTACAATAAATTATAATTAGAAAATATCCTTACATCCAGCACATTATACAAAACCATCTTCACTATAACAACTTTTTGGCAATAAAAAGCAAATAATAAAGGTAAAACAAAGCAATTTCGACCTTGATTAATCAACTTGATTATCAATACAAGAAATATTTAATTCCTTATATATTAAAGATTTTATCACTTCGATTAAAAGTGTACCTCACTACTTTGCGTTCGAAAACGAAAAATATTTATTTGCTCCGTTTGAATGCTTCGCTCGAAATAAAATCACAATTAATCTATACCACAGGACACAAAACTGTTAATTATAGCTAATTACGATGTCAACTTAATTCTAATGCATTACAATATTTCTAATTCTGGGTATTTAATCTATTTTGAACCGGAATTATGGCTATTTTACAGGATATAGAGGAAAACAAAATTCTCGTTGAAAGAGACGCATCGCATGGAATTAATATTCCACACATCTTTCTGCTTTCAAATAAAAGCAATATTGGATAGCTTATCCCCTACCTTTTAATGCAATTTCAAATCTCTTCTGCCTATCAAATAGACCCATTTGTTTTAATTCCTGTTTAACCGCTCTGGGGCTTACCTTCTGGCCTCCATACCGGGGAAGCTTAAGAGCCCTCGCTATCTCTTTTACTTCATAGTATGGATTATCCAATATAACGTTGATTATCATTCGACCAAGTTCTGAATTTGCATAGGAATATATACCAGATTCCCTGGAACCAGGTTCTTCCTTTTTATGAACATCGGAAGGTGCGGTTGTTTGAGAAGTGGTCTCCACCCTATTTCTTTTGTCCTGAATAGTGGCTGGCTTTGAATAAGAAGCCTGTACTCTGGAAGATGTGCTTTTCACTTCAACCGGTTGCTTTCCTGTAAAATGAGATATGGCATCTTCAACACTGTCAAAAGCCTTCAATATGGATGAAAATTCCATAAGTTCATATACATCATATACATCAGGAGACATATTAACCAGAACCAAATCTCCATTATTTTCTCTTATTTCTCTAATCTCGCTTACAAATACACCCCATCCGGCACTACTTACATAATCAATGTTTTCAAGATCCACAATAATTTTGTATTTATTGAGAGCCAACTGTTCTTCTAATTTTTTTTCAAGTTCTGGCGCTGTAGTTGTATCAATAAAACCCCTAGCGGAAATTATAGCTATCTCATTGTTTTCACCGGCATAAGAAACGTCTACTTGAATATCAGGCATCTATCCCTCCCACACATCACTTTATGCATTAATATTTTTATATTATATAACTTTATTTTGTAATTTCAAACATCTTTAAATACCATCTAATAATAAAAATTTTTCATCTAAGAATACAGCAATAAATATAAATGAATCAAATCATTTTTACTATTGATAAGAAGCCCAGCTCGGTAATTCCCGCTTTGCGAATGCCTCCCTCTTTTCCCTGGTATCCAATTTCATCCTTATTAATTCACGTCTTACAACACTTTCTTTAATATCATGGCCTCCAAACTCTTCGGATCTAAGGAGTTTAGTAATTCTGCTTACCCCATACTCAGGATGCTCCCGCACAATCTTAACTATCGATTTAATCTGTTCATGTGTTGCATGTGTCAACTGTATCTCCTCTTCTTCAACCTTAGAAGCAACTTTCAATCCCTCATCACCATATTTTTCCCTTTTCTCCTTAAGCTCAATGTATTCCTCGTAGGAAATTCCGGTCTTCTCAAGTGCATCTTCAAGTGATTTCCCTTCGTCCAGCATCTGGAAAAGCAACAGCCTCTTTGAGTATTCTATCTCTGCAAGGCTCATCTCAAGTTTAATTACAACAAAGGTTATATCATCACTCTGAGGATAACCCTTTGTAAATGCCGTTATTTCATCATTCAACTTTTGTTTGAAATCTGATGCGGGTAAATGATGATACTTTTTAATGAATTCAACCAGCCTTTTTTCCCCAAACTGCTCACGTATGTCATTCATAGCTTCTGTAATTCCATCAGTATAAAGAAAGAGAAGATCTCCTTTTTTCAATTTTAATTTTTCACTGGTTATTCTTTTTTTAAATTCTTCAGGGTCACCAAGATCGATACCCACGGCAATTCCTGAAGGATTAAGAAAACTAATGGATTTGGTTTCATCCCTATAAAGTATCATTGGGTTATGACCTGCGCTGGCGTAATTAACCATTCTCTTTTTAGCATCAAGTATTACATAGAACATGGTTACATACATGCCCTTTTTAATATCACCAACAGCGACCTTGTGTACCTTATAAAGAACATCTGATGCTCTTTTATTACCTCTTGCCTCCAACCTCATTGAGGTTCTTATCATTGTCATAACCATAGAACTGCCAATACCTTTACCGGACACATCCGCAACAACTATACCAATGGAGTTCTTATCCACTTCAAAAAAATCATAGTAATCACCACCTACCTCTAAGGCTGCCCTATATGCAGCATCTATTTCAAAACCTTCCAGTTTTGGGACTTCTTTTGGCAAAAGAGCATTTTGTATTTCCTGTGCAAGTTGTAATTCTCTCCTCAATCTTGTCTGGTCGGTCAATTGCCCCTGGGTAATACGAAGGTTTCTCATAATTTCATTAAAAGCCTCCCCTATTCTTGAAACCTCTGGATTTTTTGTATCCAGTCTTAACTCTCTTACCTGTCCTGATACACTTATTCTCGATATTTCATCAGCTAATTTTCTAAATGGAACAATAAAAGTTGAACCGAGTGCAAATATTCCTATAATGGTAGTACTCCAGAAAAACAATGCCACGAATACAATACTCATTCTTTGATTTACGAGATTTGTCACCTCGGCGAACTTTTCATCAGGAACTCCTAAATGAACCTCTCCAAGTTTTGTATTATTTATAGTTATGGGGGCTGAAAAATCATTGTACAGTTTTCCTCCATTTCCCCTGTAGATAAAAAATTTTGCCTTATCTTGTGGCCTTAAAGGTCTTACTCCGGGTGGTCTCGTGTATTTTTTAAACAGGTTTCTCACAACAGTATGGCCTAGAACCTCATCATTGGAATCCACGATTATCACATAGCTAACTGCGGGTTCGCTATTCTTCACCGATACAGCCAGGTTTTCCAGATCCAGATCATTTCCTGCTAATAGGAGATCCGTGGAGGTATTTGCAATCTGGGTAGCAATGGACTTGTATCTATCGTAGAATTTTTTCCTTATGGTTTTAACTTGATATTTAGAACCAATAACGTAGGCAGTCACTATTATCAGGGTAACAAAACCAACAGCATAGACAGCAAAACGCATTCTGATTGAAAATCTATTTTTGATATCCTGAATAAATCCTTCAGACTTAGTGGGTTCAATAAAGACCCTCATGGTAAGGATATTGGTTCCATCCACTCTTTTGTACTCAACCTCATCTATTAACTTCTTGATAAGCCATATTCCAAGTCCACCTTTTCTTCTCGTTTCAACATATTTATACAGATCAGGTTCTATAACTGAATTCCAATCAAACTCTATACCCTGATCTTTAATGAGAATTTCGCAAGAATCCTCTCTCTTTACCATTTCAATTTGGAAATTACCCTTCTTCCCTACATATGCATGCCTTATAATATTTGAGACGGCTTCATCAACGGCAAGTTTCACTTCGCTTATCTGCTTGGGGGTTAAACCCATCTTGCTCCCGTACTTTACCACAAAGTTCCTTACTTTAACGAGGTATTTGCTCTCTGCAGGGAATGATACCTTTTTTACTTTGTTAACCTTCATCTTTTTTTACGCTTTTTTTTGCTTATACTGGTCTATTCTTAAAATTATATGGTTAAAGCTTTACTCTCAAAGAATATTCAATTATAGTTTAGGTAATAATAAAAACCTTACCTTGCCTATTCGTTTGATACCTTTTAAAAATTTGGATTAAGTTTCCATAGATATTTCGTAATTTTGTTAAATACTAAATACTGTCATTAAAGACACCAGAAAATGCTGGTACAAATGATAAAGATATAGCTTTGCTATACCATGATTTTTATGAATAAAACCTTATTTCTAATTTCAACTTTTTTAATTTAATAAACACTTAATTATTCTAATTTAACTATACTTTATATATTCAATTCAGTCAACATCCTAAAATGGCTGTAAAGCCTAACCCCTGCTATAAAACCTTAGTTTATACTTCTTTTCTAAACCCATTACAAAACTTATTGTATGCTTTATTATCGTCAGATTTATGACCCTAATTGATTTTTGCGCTATTGAAATTTTAAATAATTATTAAGATTATATTCGTTATAAAAGGATAGGTAAACCTAGTTCTTTATTACAGTTTGAAGATTCCCAGTCAAGCTGGGAATGACAGTTGTGGGCGTTGTCATTCCCATACTTCTTCTGTCATTCCCGCGATTCTTTTGTCATTCCCGCGAAAGCGGGAATCCACACCCATTGTTAAGTAATAATCATTGTAAGATTCCCGATCA
>QNBN01000028.1 GCA_003645695.1 Spirochaetota bacterium
ATCACCTTGTTTAGGTCCTTTGCAGTAACTCTCGGATTCTTTGTAACCTCGAGAATCTTTGAGACTGTAATGGATAAAGAAGGCATTGTATCGATATATCTGTTTAATTTTAATTCCGCATTTTTTTCCATAAGCAATATATTATATAAAAAATTCCATAAAATACAAGTAGAATTGGACTATTTCAAAACTAATTATCAAAAAATCTTTGATTATTAAATATTAAACCATATTACCAAGTTTTTCGATAATGTATCTATATAGACAAGCATAAAAACCTTCACATTTTAAACATAACTCACTTTCCGGCTCAAAATCTTCAGAATTGCAAATTCCTGAAGAACTATTATAAGCATCTTTCAAAAATTTGAAAAAATCTACTTCTCTCAGGTTAAGCTTTTCCCCGGATGTTATCTTTATTAAAATGTTATGTGCTAATTTTAAAGCCTCTTTTCTTTCTTTTATATCCCTGTTTACCTTTGTCCGTACTCTGCTAAGGGAGTGGACTGCGAGCTTTCTCCTCCTTCCCTTAAGGTACCTCCCACCTTTTATTCTTAAAAGATAGTAAACATAACCGAAAAGAATTCCAGCTATATGAGTAAAGTGACCTATTCTCTGCATAGTGCCTGTTAATAGCATCACAACTTCTATGGCTCCAAATACCAGAGCTGCATATTTGGCTTTTATAGGAATGAAGAAAAATAGAAGAAGAATAGTCTCAGGGAATTCCAAACCAAAAGCAAGAATAACCCCAAAAAGTGCACCAGATGCTCCTATTGTTGGCACAAGTGGATTCTGGAATATGTTCCATAAGTATGTAACAACTCCGGCTCCGATACCTGTAAACAGGTAGAAAAATAAAAATTCCCTACCTCCCCACCTTTCCTCCAGTGGTTTCCCAAATAGGTATAATGCATACATATTGAAAAAGAGATGCCAGAAACTTCCATGCAAAAACATATAGGTGAAAAACTGCCAGAACCATCCCATTGATTTTATTATTACAGGAAAAAGAGAAAAAAGAGTAACCAATAGTCCATATCTCTGAACCGCATATATCAAAACAGAGTTATTTGTTTCTACTATCTTCCTGACTAAAAAATCAGGTATGGGAAAATGTACCATATAAGTAAATAAAAATACCAGTACATTAACCACTAAAATTGTTATGACAACGCTCTGTGCTTTGTATCTGGATAAACCCACGGTTAGCCTTTTGTGGATAAATTGTGTATATTTTCCCCTATATTGGAATAACTGACAACTTTTATACTATAACTCAACCAATAATTAATAACTGATTTCCCATAAGCAATAAATAGAAAATATTTATAATTATTGATACAATTATACAAATTATTTTATAAACTCATACTTATCTTTTTATCGTAAAAGGAATTATATAAGCCAATAAATTTTTAAATATAAATTCCCATTATAGACTACCTCAAACCTTGTTGATAATATGTTGATAATATTGCATCAATGTTTATAATTTTAAAGTTCTCTATCCTTTCAACTTTTATATTCTTCATTATTTCTTTTGATTGCTGATCAGGATAATCAACAAGATACACAACTCTTTTAATACCTGAGTTAATAATACTTTTGGCACACCATGAACAGGGGAGATGTGTAGAATATACAGTAGCCCCCTCTATTGAGATCCCAAAGCGAGCAGCAAAGTTAATAGCATTTTGTTCAGCATGAGCCCCACGACATAGCTCAGTTCTTTCACCGGATGGAATACCCTCTCTTGCGCAACCAATGTCGAGACAGTGTGGCAAGCCCTGGGGAGCACCATTGTAACCCGTAGAAACAATCTGTTTACCTTTAACAATTACAGCGCCTACCTTTCGTCTGAGGCACGTAGCCCTGCTTGAAACCAGAACTGCAATATTCATGAAATAATTATCAATATCAGGTCTTTGATTTTCAGCAAAAATTTCCATTTATATTTTCCTATTATAATGCATAGGAAGGTATTTCAATATCCTTTTAATAAGTAAATCATCAAACTTTGTAGATCAACAATCCAATTTAACTATTCCAAAACCCTTATGCCTGGGCAACAGGTTTTTTCACAGCATGAGAAATAAAAAGATAACCTTTATTCGGACCTGGCACAGCCCCCTTTACAAGTATTATTCCTTTATCCTCCCTTACATCAACAACTTTAAGGTTCTGGACCGTAATCCTACTAGCCCCATAATGACCGGCCATTTTTAATCCTTTAAATACATGGGATGGGTATGCCGACGAACCAATCGAACCTCCATGCCTGAAATACTCATGCGTACCATGGCTTTTCTTTGCTCCGGACATCCCATGTTTCTTCATAACTCCAGCAAATCCCCTTCCCTTTGATTTGCCAGTTACATCAACATATTCATCCTTTTTAAAAATATTTACCTTAATTTCCTGTCCTATTTCAAAATTATCCAACTCTTCAGGATTTACTCTGCTTTCCTTTAGAATTTTTTTCGGCGGAATATTCGTTTGCTTAAAAAGACCCATTTCACTTTTACGGACTTTCTTCTCTTTTATATCTCCATATCCAAGAACTAATGCACTATAACCATCATTTTCTATTGTTTTCTTTCTTACCACATAACATGGTCCTACCTTAAGAATGGTGACAGGTATTACCTTACCAGTTTCATCGAAAATCTGGGTCATTCCCACCTTTGTTCCAATCATTTGCAATCTCATTTCATTACCCCTTGCTTACTATATTACTGATTTATTTAAATTACATCTAAAACAAATATTGATAAGTTTAAATATTTCCGACTTAATATAATATGATTTGATTTATATAGCAATATTAAGTTGAGAAACTACCGACGAATAAAGCGATAATTGGTGCTAATATTGTCAGAAATGGCCATATCTGCTCTTATTACATTTGGATGAAGAATGTAATTAATATTATACTGAATCGCTCCACGATCAATCCCGATTATATCTGCAAATTCTCCAGCTTTATAAAGGGATATAAGGCTCTTCTTTTGATATTCCACATTCTTCGTTTTTTCATACAATTTTTCATATGCTACACCCATATTATTGTAAATCGATGCCGCATTTAAAAGTATCATTTTGTGGTAAGCTTTCCAGGGTTTAATTTCACCAAGTTCTTTTATAAGATTTTCATAGGTTTCTGAAAGATTTATAAGTTCTCCTAATGCAGCCTCATATTTTTTCATATGTAAAAAAGCACATGCTAGAGCAAAACTCACATTTGTATTTCCAGGCATCATCTCATTAAGATTTATCCAATTATTTACAGCTCCTGTAAAGTCTCTTTTATAAAAATATAGAACTCCCAAATTATAAATTAGATCTTTATTTATAAGTCCCATTCGTTTTGCCTGAATATAGTATCTTTCTGCAAGCTCATAATCCATCTCTTTATAAAAATAAACCTGAGCAAGATTAAAATACGCGACCCTATTTTCAGGATTCTTTTCAATTGCCTTCTTAAAATAGCTTATAGCCTCTGCAGATTTTCCCGGGATCTCTAAACTGGCATAAAGTTCACCCAGGTCATTGTAAGCATTTGAAAGAAGATTCTTATCATGAGTATCCCAGGGAAATAATATTTTTCTACTTTCCTCTTTCGAAATAGTAAGTTTCAACATTAGCTCCTGATCCTTTTTACTACCGATGGCTTTGTAATACTTTGCATAAGCATAGTATAGATGCGGATAATCCGGAAAACGAGCTATTAATTTCATCAACAATTTTTTTGCCTGCGTAAACTCATTCTTATCCACAAAGTATGAAGCAAGAGCTGTGTGAACAAAGCTATCCAGTTCATCAGGATAATTTTGATTTAAGTAATCATACAAATTTTTAACACTCTTTAACTTATCCAGTAGAATATTTATATAAAGTATTCTTATAACGGGATCACTTTCTTTAGGAAACTCTTTATTTGCTTCATTAAACAATGCATAGGCATTCTTAATCTTTTCCCTATCAATTTTACCCCAATCTATCAGGTTCAATCCTTTAAGTTTTATATACTCATAATTTCTTGGATCCCTCTTGACCAATTCAGAGTATAGTTTATCTGCATCCTCGTATCGTTCCAATACATTATATAGCTTTGCCAGATGCAACCTTAACGATATAGACTTAAACTTTTTATCTATTTTTATTCCTTCCTTAAACTTCTGCATTGCCATATCATAGTTGCCAGCCAGCATGTACATCCATCCATATCTATCATATTCATTAATCTTGGGATATATACTCTGGCCCTTTTTAAAGTATTGTTCGGCTAAACTGTAATTATCAGATTTTAAGTATACAATCCCAGTTTTATAGTACTTGTTAGCCTTAATCGGTTTGTAAAAGAACAGCATAAAGATTGATAATAAAATTGCTGCAGCTATTATACCAAGAGCTGTAACCCTAACCATTGGCGCCAGGTTTTCATAGACAGCCACTAATGCCCCCGGCTTCTTTTTCACTCTTATTACTTCGGGTAATCGTTCAATGGCTATTTTCTCACCTGTTACAGCCTCATAGTAACTTTTTATTTCTGGTTCGGGTGCATCTCTTATTAAAAGATCTAAAAGGCCCTTTAGTTTTTCAACAGGGATTTCAGATTTAAGTATACCGTCCCTTATCGCCAAAGCCAGCTCAGGTGTGAGTTGTTTTAATTTAGTAGTAATTAAGACTATATCTTCATCACTTAATTCAATATCAAACTCACCTTCTGATACCTCCACTTTTTTAGCTTCTTCAATTCCAGAAGATATCTGTTCCGTCTCTTCTTCTAAACTACCACCGGTTTCTACCGGCTTCTCACCTTCTCTAACCACTTCAGTCAATTCTTCCCCGATCCTCTCCTCCGGCTCTATTTCAGATATTATCTCTTCTATTTCGGGCAACTCCTCACCTAAAATGCTTTCTTCACCCTCTTTTTTCTCACCAGCCTCAAGCTCTTCAACCTCTCCTTCTGCCCTTTTGCCGGCCTCTTCCCCAAACTCTTCCAGAGTTTCAAGCGAGGGTAATTCCTCTTCAGCAGAGCCCTCACCGAAAAACTCTTCTTCAGGAGTTTCAAGTTTTTCTCCTTTTAATTCCCCTGTTTCTACGGATTCCTGGATACTCTCTGATGGAAAGCCCTCTGATTCAGGGATCTCCTCCTCTCCTATACCTTCTATAATTCCTTCCAATTCCCTGGTTAGCGCCTCTTCTTCTGACTCTTCGATCTTCTCCTCTTTGACCTCTTTTTCTTCGACCTCTTTTTCTTCTTTCTTTTTTGATTTAAAAAACCCAGATGGTAGTTCTTCCTTTAAGGTGAGTTTATCAATATCAAAATCTTCAGGGAGATCAAGTATCTCTTCACCTTCAATCTCACCCTCACCTTCCTCTACACCTTCCAGTCTGGAAATCTCCTCCTGTAATTCCTCTTCAGAAATCCCTTTCTCTATTTCTTCTTCAGTTTCTTCTATTGCTTTTTCTGTTTTTTCACCTGCGCCTTTAACATTCTTTTCTTTTTTAACTTCTTCATTTTTAACTTTTCCCAACTTTTTTCCTGTTTCTTCTACCTCTGGCGTTTTCTCTTCCTCTTCTTCTATCTCAGGTATTGCTATTTCTTCAATATCCAATTCTTCCTTATTACCCACTGTTTCAGTTTCTTCTCCAACATTTTCTATTCCAAAAATCTCCTTCTCAGGCTCAGGAGACTCTGCAATCCCTTTATCTTTTATAGATTCAACTTCCCGTGATTCTTCAACTGACTCTCCGCCCTCAACCGACACTTTAGATACTTTGCTCTCCAGTTCTTTCTCTTCTTTTAACCCAACCTCAATATCCTCAAGCAATTCGTTAAGATTTTCAGCCTCTTCCTTTGCCTCCGCCTCTTTAAAATAAGATTCATCAACAACTCCCAGTTTTTTCTCTACATCTCCGACTTCATCTATCATTTTTTCGATTTTTTCCAGATCCCTATCAGTGGGCATTACACTATCTCCTGTGGAGCATCAAAAATCAGGATATAAAAATTTTTTATTCTATACCGCCTATATGGCTTCCTCAAAAATGAATA
Organism: Spirochaetota bacterium; assembly: GCA_003645695.1. Classification (GTDB taxonomy): domain Bacteria; phylum Spirochaetota; class B62-G9; order B62-G9; family B62-G9; genus B62-G9. The sequence continues at coordinate 6,065 of QNBN01000028.1, forward strand.
CAGGTAAAATCATTGCAAAATACTTTTTTCTGTTTAAAAGCCCGGTTATTTTCATTATAGTAATATTTTAAAAATAGTTTAGTAATTATTTTTATAAAAGCATAATAAATCACATTATGAAGATTCAATCCCTATTGACTATGTAATTTTGTGTTGATTATCTTAAGTCCCAAACTATTTTTCTGATATTAAAAAGATTTTAAGGAGATAAATCATGAAGATTGAAATAGCCAATAGGCTTAAAGTAATAGGGAGTTATGCATTTGCCGACGTTGATAACATAGTAGCATCTTTAAAAAAAGAGGGTATAGAACCAATAGACTTTGGAGTTGGCGATCCGACTCAACCAACCCCAAAATTGATCCGAGAAGCATGTAAGGTGGGAATTGAAAAAAGAAAATCATCCGGGTATCCAAGCTATATTGGAGAACCTGAATATAGAGAAACCATTGCATGGTGGAGTAAAAAACGATTTGGGATTGACCTTGATCCAGAAACCGAAATTATGTCCACAATTGGATCGAAAGAGGCAATTTTCAACTTTCCAGAGGCCTTTATAAATCCAGGTGATTATGCTCTGGCATTAAATCCTGGATATCCTGCATGGTCAAGGGGAACACACTTCGCTGAAGGGCAAACCTATTTCCTGAACCTTTTACCCGAAAATGGCTTTTATCCCGATCTCAAATCAATTCCCGATAATATCAAAGAGAAGTCAAAAATTCTCTGGATTAATTATCCAAACAATCCCACTACGGCATTTCCAACTGAAAGCTTCTTTATAGAAGTTCTCGAGTTTGCTGAAGAAAATAATATTATAGTGGCTTCTGATGAGTCTTATACGGAAAACTACTACGATGAAGCACCGCCGTCCATTCTCCAATATAAAAAAGAAGGGGTAGTTACTTTTCAATCACTATCAAAAAGAAGCAATATGACCACTTACCGTGTAGGATGGGTTGCAGGGGATAAAAGGATTATCGATGTTTTTAAAAAAGTTAAACCAAATATTGATTCTGGAACAGCTACATTCATCCAGGATGCTGCAATAGCCGCATTAAAAGATGAGGAACATGTTAAAGAGCTAAGGGAGAATTATAGAAAAAAAAGAGATATCATGATAGAAGCTTTTAAATCTATCGGGCTTGAAGATTGTACTCCAAAAGGTACAATCTACATATGGCAAAAAGTACCAAAAGGATATAGCTCTTTAGATTTTGCAAAACTCCTTTTAAAAAAGGAAATAGCCGTGGTCACAACCCCGGGCAGTTGGCTTTCAACAGAAGCTCATGGTGTAAATCCGGGAGAAGGCTATGTTAGATTAGCATTGGTGCCTCCGATTGAAAAAGTCATGGAAGCAGCAGAAAAAATCAAGGGATTAAAAATATAAAAATTATGGAAATAACCTATAACAGCAATTTTTTCTCATTTTCCTTTGATTACCCTGTTAGGATTCTAAGTTCTGCATTTTATAACGGTGGATATGGAAGACGTAAGGCAGTTCTTAACTTAAAAACCACCATGAAGGAGCTTGAAAATACAATACCCGAAGAAGTGGTAAGAAAAAAATTAGAAACTTTCAGATTTCCTTTAAACACCACAGCGATGATGACATCAGCGAATTTGGATTTTGCTCAATTTATTTATGATGAAGAAAAGGGAATAAAAATCGGGGTTGCAGTATCCGCAGGGACTTCAAATGCCTTGAATATCTCTGAAAGATCATTCACAAAATACAAAGGTAATCCCTCTTTTGAAACCGGTACAATTAACATTGTTATATTTACAAATATGTGGCTTCTTAGCGATTGTCTGGTTTCAACAATTATTTCTGCGACAGAAGCCAAGAGTTCCGCATTATTTGATCTCAAGGTTAAGAGTAAATTTGGAGTAAAGCAAGCAACAGGCACCGGAACAGATTCGGTAACTGTAGTTTCAGGCTATGATAAAAGGATTCAATTCGCAGGTGGACATACATTGTTTGGACAGATGGTTGGAAAAGCTGTTTATCTGGCAGTAAAAAAATCTTTAAAGAAAATCAAAATGGATGGGACTGCAATCCCATTCATTGAAAAGGAAATGGGATATTAAAGGAGAAGAATCTATGGAATTAATGGATATAATAAAAGCTAGAAAAAGTGTAAGGAAATACCGACAAGAACCAATTCCAAGAGAAGATATAATCAAGTGTATTGAAGCAGCAAGGCTTGCTCCCTCTGCAGAGAATGTACAACCCTGGAGATTTATCGTTATAGACGATCCAGAAATTAAAAAAGAGTTCGTAAAAGAAACCTGCAGTGGCATATACAAACCATCCAGTTTCATAAAGAATGCTGCAGCTATTATTGTAATAGTAGCTAAACTTGATTTAGTTGCCAACTTCCTTGGAAAAGGCATTCAGGGAACAAGCTATTACCTCATCGATATTGGAATTACCGGTGAACATCTTGTTCTTCGGGCTCAAGAGCTTGGTATAGGAACCTGCTGGATAGGCTGGTTTAACTCTAAAAAAGCAAAAAATTTTTTCAAACTGTCTCCAAGGCATAAAGTGGTCTCTCTTATCTCAATGGGCTATCCTGCGCCGGGCGGGACAAAAAGTAAAAGGGATCTTGATCTTGACGATATTTTATTTTTTAATAAGGATACAAAGGGTATTTAACCTTACTCAAAAACGATAACCAGTGGTATTCTAAAATGTTATATCTTCATACCGCCGGGCAAATATTTGTAAAATATTCATTAGTCGGCTATAAATAGTAGGACACAGCCATTTATATTAGGAAATTAAAATATTTCGCAGATTAATTCGAAAGAATAAAAGCCAAGTGAGGGAACGACCAATCTATTAAATACCCGTTATAATGTTGTTAATAGCATTAAAAATTTTCTGCTTTTCCTCTTCTGAAAAATCCAATCGCTTTATAAGCCTCGAAAGAAAGGGTTTAACAAACTGCTCCATTCTATTTTTCTTTTTTTCATAATTAGTTTTGTAATCCATCATCATAACAGTTACAGGGAGAAGCCATTTATATTCACCTATTATCTGAAAACCCAATTTTTTGTACATATTTATGTGTTTTTTCTCATCTGAAAAAACATCAAGAAAAATTCTATCAACATCAAGATTTTTTGAAAAAAGATATGCAATAGTCATAAGCCCTAAAGGTATTATCCCCCTTCTTTCCTCCTTTAATACCGCAAGCCTATCTATCTCCACCCATTTTCTTCCTTCTTTCAAATTAGTTAAAGGGAAATACTCTTCAATAGGGGGGGTTTCAGTCATTCGATAGGTTATGCATGATATGGTACCAACTGGTTGAAGTCCCTTATATGCAAGAATATGAACGGCTTTTTTATCAATATCCCTCTTAATAGTTTCTTCAAGATATCCCTTTTCACCAACTAAGACCTTCCTCTGGATAAAAAAGACATCTTCAATTTCATCCGAACTCTCGGCTTTCACAAATCTGATTCTCCTTTTTTCTCTGTCGGTAAATGGAATCAGGACATTAAAGGTAGTCCCTTCGCCGGGAATACTCTCAACCGTTATCCTGCCTCCCATATTGTATATAATCTGATGAGCAATACTTAAGCCAAGACCTGTTCCAAGGCCCGGTTCTTTTGTTGTAAAAAAGGGATTAAATATCTTTTCGATATTTTCCTGTTCAATACCTTGCCCTGTATCAGAAACACTTATCTGAACATTCCCACCACTCTGTCGACATTCTATCGTTAGGACACCCTTGCCATTCATAGCCTGTATGGCATTCATAATAAGGTTTAGAAATACCTGCCTTAGTTCATTAGGATTACCTTCAATTTTTGGCAAAGGTTCCAGAATCTTTTGCACCTTTACTCCGTTAAACTTCATCCCTCTCTGGGCCAATTTCAATGATGTATCAATGACCTCATGCAAATCTACCAGTGCCAATCTTCCCTCTTCTCTTCTGGAATAGCTAGTCAGATCCTTTATAATCTCCGCTGCGCTCTGTGCATAGTTAATTATATCCATCGTAAACTCTTTCAATTGAGAATTCTCCATTAGATTTTCAAGCATCAGTTCAGCTGTTCCTATTATTCCTGTTAAAGGATTATTGATTTCGTGGGCGATTCCAGAGGCAAGGGTCCCAATACTCGCAAGTTTTTCGGATTGAATAAGCTCTTCCTGAAGACGCTTTTGCTGAGTAATATCCTGAAAGAATTCAAGGAATATCTTTTCAGAACCAACAGGCACAGATATTGGATAGAAATGGATAGAAAAAATCATACCCGTTCTTTTATCCCTGCGTTCAATGCTGAAAGGTAGTTGAGCATGGAGAGAATCCTGAGCCATGCAATTTTCACACGGCTTTTCTCTTCCGAAGAAAACAGAGTAACATTTTTTCCCAATAATTTCATCAGGTGGTTTTTTGAAGTATCTTTTTGCAGCGTAGTTTACAGTCACAATATTATAGTTTATGTCCTGTATAGATATCGGACTTGTAATTCCATCAAAAAAAGCTTCTAGTTTATTTCTGCTTATAATCAACTCTTTGTTTATCTGTTGCAATCTTCTCTGTTGTTTTTTAAGCCTTTCAAAGGATATTGCATTCTCCAGAGCAACAGAGCACTGCCCAGCAAGAATCTCTAGAACTTCAGCATCAAATTGATCATAGTATTCCTTGTTTCTGCATTTACCAAGGGCAATAAAGCCATTCAATTTATCTTTGAATATCAATGGCAATACCATACTTGGAGCAAGTTTTATTTTCCCATCATTTTTAATTTCCATCTCCAATCTTATATCTTCCTGATACTCATAAATAGGTTTACCCTTCTTTAAAAGCAATCTTATCATAGGATGATTTCTCGGCATCGTAAACCTATTAGCTTCATTCCCATCAATCGTAAGCCCTCCATGAGCAACCATCTGATAGTTTCTCAAACTGTAATCAAAAACCATCATTACAGCCCACATAGGGTCAAATGCATCCATGAGCTTTTTGATTGTTGACTCTCCAAGTACCCTTAAATCAACGATAGTTGTAAGGCTTTCAGAAAAGTTTCTGAGTTCTCTATAGTAATTAAGCCTTTTTCCAAAGTATAGTTTCTCTATAATTGAGAGTGTACCTGTTCTTAATGGCTGGAAGATCAAAACAGCAACAAATCCAAGAAGCAAAGAAAGAAAAAAGGTATATTTAAAAGGAAAAGTTCGAATAACTCTGGAAGAGAACCATATAATACTATAAAATATAAATGCGCTGATTATTACAAGAATAATGTAAAGGATAGATCTTATCACAAAAGCTGAATAATGAACAAGCCTATATTTGTATATAGCATAAAAGATTATAATAGCATTAATTGTGGATGTAAACAAATCAATAGGGTAAGTTCCAATTGATTCGTATAAATTTCCAAGTACTCCCATTAGCATTATTACTGCACCAATAATTGGGAGTATAATCTTTTTTCTGGTAAACTCATCTGTTGTACTGTAGAGTTCCCTGATCAGGAAAATAATTCCAAGTATTAAAAAAAGATAGCTCAGGATGTAGGCAACAAACGCCCCCTTTGATAACTCGTAATAAAACTTACCATTTTCTATCCAGGCTTTTGTTACTATATATCCCTTAAAATTAAAGTATAGAAGTAGAGCGTAAATGATATAACCTATATATAAAAAACCTCTGTATTTCCTGTTATCCTTCTCAAGCAAATCAAGAATTGAATGAAATATAGTTATTGGCCCACCCAGCATACCAATCATCATAAATCTGTTCCAGAACAGTGTTGTTGGTACACCGGCATGCATCATAAAAGAACCGAAACTCCAAAGAGCCATAAAAAACATATAAAGAATAAAAGGTGGATGAGAGTTTTCCTTTCTAATTTGAGATATACCAAATACAGTAAATATAATGTATAGAATAAAAGATACTGCGGGAATTATCGAAGAAATATCTATTATCATTTATAAGTCCATATTACAAGTCAAATTGATAAAAATTTTTAATCATTATGGAATTTTCCTTTTAAAATGAATATTGCGTCATTAAAGAGATACAAATCCATGTCATTTAAATATCAAAAATCACACATAACTTTTATAAATAAAACCACATTTAACCATATTTGGAGAACATTTAAGAGCATCAATAAATTTGTATTATACACTTTTTAAATAAATTAGCCTCATTTATTAATTATCCCTATTATTCCTAACTCAAATACTATTTTTATATACATAATACATGCTAATTTTCGATTATTCACTCGACATTTTATCTAATTCAATAAATTTCTCTTCACCTTAATTATAAACTATTTTTGAGAATAGTCAAAAAAAAGCTAAAAATTTGAAATAACAAATAAATGAATTATAATTTACTATAGGTGTGGATTTAAAGAAATAACATAATTGTACATTTAAGCAATATTTTTTGAAGTATCGGCAGAGGGTAGTTATTTCTTCAAGCAATCAATTTGACTATTGATACCTTTTATTAACCTATTCATTTTAACCTATGAGAAAAAGTATATCAAAAATGGCAAAAAATATTCTCCTTATAGACGACGATCCTATTATACGAAAGGTCATCGGTTTAACTCTTGAAAAGGCTGGTTTTTATTTAAAAAAAGCTGAAAATGGTATCGTCGCAATGGAAATTCTTGAAAAAAATCTATTCAACCCAGATATTATACTTCTCGACATAAGGATGCCGAAAGTATCAGGTATAGAAGTATTGGCAAAAATCAGAAAACAATTCCCATTAATACCAGTAATTATGCTTACAGCGCTTACCGATCTTGAAATAGCTGTCGATACTATGAAAAAAGGAGCATTTGATTACCTTGTAAAACCCGTAAGAAAGATACAGTTGATTGAAACTATTAATAAAGCATTAAGGTACAGGGATATTCTAATTGAAAATGAACGGCTAACCAGGGAAAATCTTGAATATCAACATTCCCTGGAAAAAAAGGTAAAAAAAAGAACAGAAGAACTTATGCTTGCATACAAAAAATTAAAAGAGACAAACCTCGAAACTGTTAAGGTGCTGGCAGAAACCATCGAAGCTAAGGATCCTTACACTCGAGGACATTGCAACCGCGTTAGAATACTATCCTATTCAATTGCAAAAAGTATAGGGCTATCAGGTTCCGAAATTGAATATATTGAATATGGTGCTCTTTTACACGATATAGGCAAAATCGGAGTTCCGGAAAATTTACTTCACAAAAATGGCCCATTAACGGATGAAGAGGCAGAGAGGTTTCACAATCACACCATTATCGGTGAAAATATCATAAAGACAGTTGAATTTTTTGAACCCTGCAGAAAAATCGTTAGAGGTCATCATGAATGGTTCAATGGAGATGGTTATCCAGATGGGCTTTCAGGTGAAGATATACACATTTCAGCACGAATAGTTGCAATTGCCGATTCTTTCGATGCGATGACATCCACAAGGCCATACAGAACAGCAAAATCCGTAGAATATGCTTTGGAGGAGCTCAAATCAGGAAGTGAAACTCAATTTGATCCTGATTTAGTCAAAGTTTTTCTTGATAAAGGAATATATCGAGTAATTCTGGACCAGATAAATAAACCCACAACTCTAAAAAATCGCAAAATGAATTAATGTGAACAATTTTGGCGAATTACTTTGACTCCAGTATTTACTGCATCTTCTATCTCGAAGTAACCAGATTATACCTATACTGTTATCACTCTTTTTATCATAACATGTTGGAAATTAAAGCATAAGGATAAAATGATGATAAGGCTCGATAAAAAGTGTCCTCAAATTATTAAAAATTTATACCTGCAAAAGCAGGGATATTTATCCGCCACAATTTTATGCGTTGCAAGATTACAGGTCAAGCTCAAAACAATGCTATATGTAGCCCCAAATTTCAATTACTTAGCACAAACTTTTCTTGCCTATTCTTAAGATCATATTATCCTCTAATAATAACGATTTTTTATCTATTAATAGCAAAAGAGGATATTGGGAGATTTTAGATGCTTTTATGCTTTGACTATGATGGAGTTATTTCAGATTCTGTTCATCAACTTTTAAATGTTGCGAAAAAAACTCAGAAAAAACTAGATATGGGAAGGGAACCAACCTTAGAGGATTTTAAAACGATTGAATACCTTACCTTCGATCATTTTGCCAGAAAAATTGAAATCCCTGAAGACTACATAAAACTCTACTCCGATACTTTTTTTGATATACTTACTAGATCTGATTATAGTGTTAAACCTTTTCCAAAGATTATAGATATCCTAAAGGAACTGTCAAAAAATCATAGGATTGTGATAATAACTGCCAATTTAAAATCCACAGTTTTTGACTTACTAAAAGAAAATAATGCTGAGAAATTAATCCTACATGTCTTTGACGAAAGAGACCCAGGAGATAAAACAGAAAAGATAATGAAAGCGATAGAAATGTTTAATGAAAAAAAATCAAATACTGCTATGATCGGGGACACAATAAGTGACATTAGATATGGAAAAGCAGCAGGAGTTACAACAATTGCTGTAACCTGGGGGTTTCACTCCTATAATCTTTTATCAAAAGAAAATCCTGATTTTATCGCTGATAACCCTGTAAATCTGTTTAGAATTATTGACAAAATCACAGAAATGAATCTGGAATATAAGGGAAAAAAATAGAGGTAAAACAGCGATATCAGAATTTATCCCCATCACTACTGAAGAAGCAAGACTTCAAGGTCGAGATAAAATATACAGCCTACTCTTTACATGTTTGCCACATCCTATCCATAAAGGACCAATACCAGCATACGAAACTATTAAACATTCAGTCACTATAAATGAGGGACTGTTTTGGAGGTTGTAGTTTTTGCTCTATAACAGTTCACCAGGGCAGAATTATTCACTCCAGATTAGAAGAATCCATACTTAATAAAATTAAAAAAATCACTACAGATAAAAGCTTCAAAGGGACAATAAGCTAACTTGGAAGCCCAACAGCCAATAAGTATAAAATGGGCTGTAAAGACAGAGAAACATAGGCCAGGAGTAAAAGAATTTCCTGCATATACCCATCAATCTGTAAAAAATTGAAGAAGAAGCATAAACAGCTTATAAATCTCATGAAAAAAGTAAGAGAAATAGATGGCTTAAAGCATTTGTTCATTTCCAGTGGTATAAGAATGGACATTGCTCTTACTGACAAGAAGTACACAAGAGAATTTGTTTTTAATCATGTTAGTGGAGAAAAAACTTCACAGAGCTATAATCCAATTTTTTTAAAAAGAAAACAGAGATATCGTTAATATAGCCCTAAAAACAATAGGACGTACAGACCCCTTAAAGCTACTATACTAACCCATAAGATCTACCTTAAACCTTCTGCCAGCCATAGTTGGAAGCTTTTCTCTAACTTGATTTATCAAATTCAAATTTATATCAGCTATATAGTAGCCTTCTTCAGTACCAGCCGATGCAACGGGTATACCCCATGGATTTACTGCCATACTTCTTCCAACCCAGTATCTTCCGGTCTGATTGGCTGTAGCAATAAACATTGTATTGTCCAGAGCACGGGAACAAACATTTAGATACCAATGATCATGATTAGGTTGAAAAAAAGCCGCAGGAACAAATACAATATTAGTCCCCTTATCAGCATAATACCTGAAAATTTCGGGGAATCTGATATCATAACATATTGCTACTCCAAATCTTACTTCATCAAGTTCGGCTACAAAAGGCCTTTCGCCGGGAGTTATTGCCTTCGATTCGCCAAAGCCGAATGCATCGAATAGATGCATCTTTCTGTATTTTCCGATTATTTCCCCCTTTCTATTAAAAATAACCGAGGTATTGTAAACCTTTTTATTATCTTCCTCAAAAAAAGACCCGCCGATAATATTAGCATTAAAGTTCTTTGCATAATCGGAGAGCATCTCCGTTAATTCACAAGGAATTGGATGAGTGTATTTATGAACATCCTCAGGCTTCGCAACTATTTCAAACATCTCTGGGATCAGAATAAAATCCGGTTTTTCTTTCCCAGCTTTATCTAAAAGCTCTTTTAACTTTTTCAAATTTCCTTTTCTATTTTTCTTAGTTTCTATCTGAATTCCGCAAACCTTAAGTTTTCTCATCACCTCACCATCCTTAATCAATATTTTGTTTTTTCAATTAAAATAATACAGATTGAAATGTTGACAAGAATATACTATTATTAGTACGTTCAAATAAATAATATTGGAGAAAGCAGTGTGAAGAATAAGAATGGAGTGTCCTTTGTTGAGTTTCGTGTAAGATATGTAGAAACAGACCAGATGGGAATTGTCCACCATTCTAACTATTTTTCATGGATGGAGGCTGCAAGAGCAGAGTTAATGAGAGATCAGGGCATGTCCTACAGAGAACTTGAAGAAAAAGGATATCTTCTTCCCGTACGAGAGGCGTACTGCAGATACAGAAAGAGCCTGAGGTATGATGACATTGTCGTGATTGAATCTGAGTTATTGAAGCTTGGAGGAGCAAGTATAAAGATCGGCTATAAAATTTTTAAAAAGGGAGACAATAAACCCTCTGCAGAGGGATTTACACTACACCCGTTTACCAATAAAGATGGCAAAGTTGTTAAAACTCCTACCTTCTTTAAAGAATTATTTGAAAATTCATCGTAGAACTCCAATGAAAATTGATAATAGCTTCTTTATCCATTATAATTTAAATTGTAGGATATCAAAATTCAAAGGGCAAAAAAGTAGATGGAACAGGGTCAGAAGGATATCGATAAATCTAGTAATAGTGATGATAAAGGAATAAATAACCACAGCCTTCCAAATGAGGAGGAACTATACAAAAAAGTTTTTGATTATGCTAATGATGCTATTTTTATAATGGACTTTGAGAAGTTTGTTAATTGCAACAATAAGGCAGTAGAGATATTCGGTTGTAACGATAAAAAAGATCTCCTGTGCCATAATCCCTTTGATTTTTCACCTAAACTTCAGCCTGATGGCATCTCTTCAAAGGAAAAGGCTTTAAAATATATTAACTATGCTGCAAAAGGAATGCCACAACGATTTTATTGGGTCCATAAAAAGAAGGATGGAGAAAATTTTGAGTGTGAAGTTACATTAAATAAAATCACAGAAGATAATCCTAATTTAATTCTTGGAATAGTTAGAGATATATCTTTCCAGAAAAAATTGGAAAATCAACTTATAAAACTTTCTATAGCCACGGAACAGTCACCGGTTTCTATTGTAATTACTGATACAAATGGCGATATCGAATACGTGAATCCAAAATTTACAGAAATAACCGGTTATACTGTAGAAGAGCTCATAGGGAAAAATCCTCGGGTGCTCAAATCCGGATGGACAAGCAATGAAGAGTATAAAAAACTGTGGGAAACCATTACATCTGGTAAAATGTGGAAAGGAATATTTAAAAACAAAAGAAAGGACGGAAGCTTCTACTGGGAATCAGCTTTAATAGCTCCTATTAAAAATTCATCCGGAAGAATTACCAATTTCATAGGTATTAAAGAGGATATAACAAGGCAAAAAGAGCTTGAAGAACAGCTATTTCAGATGCAGAAGTTAGAATCCATAGGTACTTTAACTAGTGGAATAGCCCACGACTTTAACAACATACTAACAGCTATAAACGGATACGCTCAGCTTATTCTTGCAAAAATGGACAGTCATGATGAACTATATGAATATGTTCAAAACATCCTTATCGGTGGCGAAAGGGCTGCTGAACTTGTAAGAAATCTGCTGGCATTCAGCCGAAAACAGATAATCCAACCTAAAATTATCAATATTAACGAAACCATAGGAGAAGTAGAAAAAATATTAAAAAATACAATCGATGAGGATATAGACGTATATTTACAATTGGACAAAGACCTTATGGCAGTTAAAGCTGATCCCTCTCAGTTCCAACAACTCTTTATAAACCTTATAACAAATGCCAGGGATGCTGTTAATCAAAAAGCTTCATCAAATAAAAAAATTATAGTTAAAACAGAAAATATTAGCATAAATGCAAATGAGGATACCAGATATCCTGGAACAAAAAATGGAGATTATGTCTGCATTACTATCGAAGATAACGGTATAGGTATGGATGATGCGACCCAAAAAAAGATATATGACCCATTTTTTACCACAA
>QNBN01000029.1 GCA_003645695.1 Spirochaetota bacterium
CTGGAGTATAGAATCCAATGTTTTGCACTCTGCCAAAATTATCGAAGACAGCGAGGTGATTGAAGTATTTTCACCTTTAAGGGAAGATTATCTCGATTGATTTTTAAAATCCATAAACACACGTAGGCTAATAGCTATCGAGATTTTAATAATTTATAGGTAAACAAAAATTAAAAAGCCCCTCTTTTAAAGAGGGGCTTTATTTATCGTGGACTAAATTCTATTACCTTTTCTATTTCTCTGAATTTTCCTTTAACTGTATGAGAACATTCTGAAGCTGTTTAATATACTCTCCATATCCGCTAAAATCGCCCTGTTTTAACCTGTTTTGAGCTTCCTGGAAGTATGAAACAGCTTTATCTATCAGATCTCCGAGGTTTAGCTCTCCTGCCTGGGCTTTTGTTATTTTTTTTGCTCCTGCCTCGGCTGCAAGCGGTGTACCGGCTCCAAATATTTCAAATAAAGCATCCTCTAGTCTGAGGCCTACTCCTATTCTATCCTGATATCCTACTATTACCCTCTTAAGTTCAGGAAGTTCACTCTGTTCAGCCCTCAGATAAATAGGTTCGATATAAATGAGAGAATCTTTTACTGGTATCACAAGGAGGTTCCCCCTTATAACCTTTGAACCTTTTTGCCCCCATAACGTAAAGAGTTTTGATATTTCGGAATTCTGGTCTATTCTTGATTCAATTTGAAGCGGGCCAAATATCAATTTCTCTTTGGGGAATTTGTATTCAATCATCTGGCCGTAGTTTTGAGGATCACACATAGCGGCAACCCATGCTACCATGTTGTTTTTATTTGTAGGAGTAAATGGCAGCATCAGTACAAACTCTTCAGAATCAAATCTTGAATCAGGAAATTTTACAATTGTGTAGTATGGAGTCATCTCAATTTCAGATTCTTCATAAATTTCATGAGGAATTGTCCATTTATCCTCTTTGTTGTAAAAGACCTGAGGGTCTGTCATATGGTATGTTGAATAGAGATTAGCCTGAACATCAAACATATACAGCGGATATCTGACGTGGGCAAGAAGCCCCTTTGGCATTTCTGAGATATCTTTGAACATATTGGGAAATATCTTCATGTAAGTACTTATTATAGGGTCCTTTTTATCAATTACATAAAATGTTACATCTCCATTATATGCATCCACTGTAATTTTTACAGAGTTTCTTATATAGTTATATCCATCTTTAAAGGGGTGTGAGTACGGGAACATATCTGATATTGTATATGCATCTAGCATCCAGTAGAGTTTACCATTATACACTACAATGTAAGGATTAGAATCGTATTTCAAGAATGGTGCAATTTTTGGAACTCTTTCCTGTATGCTTCTATAAATCATTAACCTACTATCTGGATTAATATAGTTAGTAAATATAATCTCGGCACTCTTAAGCTGTAGGGCTAAGAGCAACCTTCTGAATCCATTTTTAATTTCTATTCCGCCAGATCCTTTATACCTTGTTGTTACGTTCTTGTTGCCTTTCGGATAATCAAACTCCTCGAGTTTTGTATTAACAAGGATATATGGAATTGTTTCTTCACCATAGTATATTTCTGGTCTGTCGAGTTTTAGTGGCACGGAGATCTTTGGAGGAATATCCTTTATAAAAAATACCGGAAGTCCTTCTTCACCGATCTCATTAACAGGTGACATTACAACACCATAACCATGAGTAAATTGTAATCTCTCGTTAACCCAGGTTTTAGCCTCCTGCGGTAGTTCATTGTAATTAATCTCCCTTGCAGATAGCATAACCTGGCGGTATTCATTACCAAGATGGTATCGGTCAACATCAACATCGTAAAAATCGTAGTAGAGTCTGAATTCCTGTAGCTGAGAAAATGTTGATCTAAGTGGTCTATGGTCCCATAGCCTTATATGTTTTTTAATTCCTTTTGAATCGCTAAAATCATCCGCTGTAAGATCATCCCTTACAGGGAATGGTTTTGTAGTAATGGAATTTAAATTATAAGCAATACGGGTTAACTCTATGTTGTTTTTGATATAAGGCAGTTCCTTTACAAGTTCATTTGGTTTTACCGATATTCCCTGTACAATAGCGGGTATAATACCAGTAAGAAGAATTGCAGCACCAATCAAAGAGCCAAAACCAATCAGTGCATGTTTAAACATGCCCTTTTTAGCTCCAATCAGCGTAAATACGGTTGCAAAAAGTGAAACTGCGATCATAATTAAATATCCGGGCCTTGTTACTTTAACATCTGTATAACCTGCACCAAAAATTAAACCTCTTTTCGAAAAGAGTAGGTCGTATGTTTTTAACCAGTAGTTCCATGCTATTATTATGCCAATAAGGGATACCAGAAATAGAACATGTTTTTTGGCCTGATCACTTATCTGTAGTTTATTATACTCCATTGAAATATTACCAGAAACCATGTATAGGAAGGTAACAGCAAGCAGGGTCAGGATAATAGTTCCAAGGCTCCAGGACTTTAAGAAAATAAAAACAGGTAGTGTAAAAACATAGAATGATATATCTCTGTGAAACAAGGGGTCTTGAGTATTGAATGAGGTTTTGTTGAAATACTTGAGTATTATCTCCCATCTACTACTTCCATTTTTAGCCATTATTATGCCCAGTATTAGCAGAGCCACCAGGGATATAATAACACCAATCTTCCTGCTTAGTTCTATAGGCATTCCCTGCTGTTGAAACTTGATCTTCTGGATGTTGCCCTTTTTGAAGGCATAAAATACGTTGAGGCCTGAAAAAATGAGGAAAAGAAAGAAAAAGATAAACCAGAGGCCTATCTTAGTCCAGAGGATTTTTGTAAATACATTTAAATAGCCAAGCTTACCAAACCATGTATAGTTCAGCCATATTTTTGCGCCTACAAATATTCCTATTATAATGAACAATAGGATACCAATAAAAATTAACACCTTTACACCTGTTTTCATATTAACACTCCTTAAAATTACTGTTAATTAAAGTATTTAGCAGTAAAAGATACTACATTATACAAACAATTGGGATAAAAAGAAATCTAATTTTTAACTATTCAAAAAAAATAACAGGTTAAGGTTTCGTTGGCTATATAATTATGGGTTGTAGTTTCATAAACACGGAAAAAAACGATAAAATATGTAAATAATTGGATTTGTATCTGTTCTTAAATTATATTCAAATAGCTTCAGGCAGATTTTTCTTCTTCTTCAATATCTTTTTTTGTAAGTATTAAGGGTTCTGCTTTCTTTTTAATTACATCAGCTGTTACTACAACCTTTGATATCTCTTTTTTTGATGGGATATCGTACATGAGGTCTATCATAATGCCCTCTAGAATTGATTTTAGTCCTCTGGCTCCGGTATGACGCTTGATAGCCTCTGTTGCTATTTCTTCTATTGCATCAGGTGTAAACTCAAGATTTACACCCTCTAATTCAAAGGTTTTTTTATACTGTTTTGTTAGGGCATTTTTTGGTTCAACAAGGATTCTTTTTAATTCCTCCTTCCCAAGTTCATGTAGTGGGGCAACTACAGGGAGTCTGCCCACAAACTCAGGTATCAAACCAAACTTTATAAGGTCATCGGGGTGTACATGCTTCAGAATCTCATCAAGCTTTTTTTCTTCTGATTTTTTAATATCAGCACCGAAACCTATCGTCTTGTTTGAGATTCTTCTCTCCACTATCTTTTCAAGACCCACAAAGGCGCCCCCACAAATAAAGAGAATGTTTCTTGTATCGATTTTAATCGTTTCCTGATGAGGATGTTTTCTGCCCCCCTGGGGTGGAACTGAAGCAATTGTTCCCTCTATGATCTTTAAAAGGGCTTGCTGAACACCTTCACCTGAAACATCCCTTGTAATTGAGGGATTTTCGCTTTTTCTTGAAATCTTATCAATTTCATCTATATATATGATTCCAAGTTCAGCCTTTTTTATATCATCGCCTGCATTTTGTATGAGTTTTAACAAAATATTTTCTACATCTTCACCGACATATCCAGCTTCTGTAAGTGTTGTGGCATCGGCTATGGTAAAAGGAACATTTAGCTTTTTTGCAAGTGTTTGGGCAAGAAGGGTTTTGCCGCTTCCTGTAGGGCCTATTAACAGCACATTACTCTTTTCAAGTTCAACGTCGTTATCACTGGTATTTTTTGCCAGGTATGTTATTCTTTTATAATGATTGTAAACAGCAACCGATAGAATCTTTTTTGCATATTCCTGCCCAATCACATACTGGTCTAAAAAGTCCTTTATATCCACAGGGGTTGGAAGTGTATCAAAATCAATCATTACCTCAGATTTATCATCACCAAACATAATTTCACTGCATAGCTCTACACATTCATCGCAAATATAAACACCACCGGGTCCCGCTACCATTTTTCTAACCTGGCTCTGGTCTTTTCCGCAGAAAGAACATACCTTCTTATCCATATCAGGATACTTTATCATAGCTTATAACCTTTGCTTTTCATTTTTTCGTATAATTAATCTGTTTGAAACAGATAACTCTAAAAATTATGGTTTTGATACTTCTAATTAAATATCGGCTAATTTTACAATTATAAAAATAGGCAAGTATACTTTAGTTAATGATAAAAGCCCTACTTTGCCTATTTATTTTATACCTACAAAAAATTATTTTTAAGTACCCTTGAATATCTTAACATCCTAATTAAAGCTTAAATACTGTTATTAAAGGCATCAGAGAACGCAAATGCAAAAAACCACTATTTGAATGAATAAAATAAGTATATTTTAAATTATAAAGCTTACTGGCCTATTTTGAACTATTCTTTTGATCTTTATGTCTGATAAGGACATCATCTATAAGACCATAATCGACTGCTTCCGGTGCAGACATATAAAAATCCCTATCGGCATCTCTATGTATCCTTTCCATAGGCTGTCCCGTATGCTTCACAAGAATGTTTTCTATTATCTCTCTATTTCTCACTATCTCCTTGGCTGCAATTTCTATATCTGTAGCCTGGCCCTGTGCTCCACCAAGGGGCTGATGAATCATAATCCTGGCATTTGGTAAAGCGTATCGCTTTCCTTTTGTACCGGCCGCCAGTAGAACAGCCGCCATACTGGCTGCCTGGCCTATGCAGATAGTAGATACATCGGGTCTGACGTATTGCATGGTGTCGTATATTGCCAATCCCGCTGTTATTAAACCACCAGGACTATTAATATAGAGGAAAATATCTCTATCAGGATCTTCTCCTTCGAGAAATAAAAGCTGAGCTATAACCAAATTTGCAGTTATATCGTTAATTTCGGAATCGATAAATATTATACGGTCTTTTAAAAGTCTTGAGTATATGTCGTAGGCCCTTTCACCTCTGTTTGATTGTTCAACAACCATAGGAACTAGTGGCATTATTTCTCTCCTTCCCCTTCACTATTTAAAATTACCTTTTCAGTTTTGTCAAATTTTGCATTCTCATGTACAAAATCGAGAGCTTTTCTGAGATTAATTTGATATCTTAGACTCTCCAATGTCTTATTTTTTTTCATATTTTCTTTTAATTCATTAAAATCTTTTTTGTTTTCTTCTGCATATTTCTTTATTTCTTCTTCCAATTCGCTGTCTGAAGCTTCTAATTTCTCAGCTTTTGCTATCTCTGCAAGGATGAGCTCCTGTTTGAGATTTTTAATCGCTCTATCTCTGATGTTTTTTCTATATTCTTCATACTGCTCTTTATTACTCTTTAACTTTTCAATGTCCAACCTGTAAGCAGCTGCAATTTCAGAGATGATCCTGTCAATTTCGTAGTTTATCATTGATTCAGGAAGATTGAAATCGTTCTTTTCAATTAAAATATCAATAAGTTTTTCCATTGTTTTTGTCTTGGCTCTTTTTTTTGCCTCTTCTTCTAAATCTTTTTTTATTTTTTCTTTTAATTCTGCTAAAGAAGATACATCGCTTATATCCTGTGCAAAATCATCATCCAGTTCGGGCAGTTCCTTCTTTTTTATATCCTTTACCTTAACATGCACCTTAATTTTTACAGGATTGTCTTTACCATCCTCTAATTTGTTCTCCAGAGTGATTGTTACATCCTTCTCTTCACCTTTCTTTATCCCCAAAAGCTCTTTAGCGAAGGGGTCTTCCTTGTCATCCAGTAGGAAAGTTTGATCATTCTTTCTATATTTTTCTTTGCCATTCTGGTCGTACTCAATATAGTCTATTACAAGATAATATCCCTCTTTTGCCGGCTCATCAACACTTACCAGCGTAGAGAATCTCTCCCTCAGGGTTTCTAACTCATCATCTACAAGTTTTTCAGGTACTTCATACTCATACTTTGTGGCAGATAATCCTTTATACTCCTTCAGGGTAACCTCAGGCATAACGTCAAATTCGGCTTTGAATGTAAAGTTCTTATCCGGGGATAGGTCATCAAGATCCGTAACTACAGGCTCAGAAATTGGCTTAAATTCTCCTTCTTTAATTACCTGGTCTATTGATTCATAGAGTATATTACTAATTGTTTCATTTTTTATCTGATCTGAAAATCTGGTGAGAATTATCTTTCTTGGGACCTTACCCTTTCTAAATCCAGGGAGTTTCGCATTTTTTTCAATATCATGTATGACCTTCTCCCTTATTTTTGTAATCTCATCCTTATTAACTGTTACTTCTATTTTTATTTTGGAATTAGCATCTTTTTTAACATCTTTCTCTAACTGCATTGTTTTCCTTTCTGATTTTTAGATTTTAAGGGTATTATAAATGTACTCAGTAGTAAAGATAACCAAATTGAAGTAAAAAATAAACAAATATTGGAAGGGCAAAAAAATGAGCGGGAAACGGGACTTGAACCCGCGACATCCACCTTGGCAAGGTGGCGCTCTACCACTGAGCTATTCCCGCTAATTAAGCCTGAGTGTTTTGTAATACAATTTTAATAAAAATCTTTAGAGTTTTCAAGAATTTTTCTTTTTGCGAGAGGTGGGACTCGAACCCACATGCCCAGAGGCACTAGATCCTAAGTCTAGCGTGTCTGCCAGTTCCACCACTCTCGCATGTGAGCCGTGAAGGGATCGAACCTTCGACCCGCAGATTAAGAGTCTGCTGCTCTACCAGCTGAGCTAACGGCCCGCAAAAATCAAGCTACAGTCCAGAATTTATATAAATATAAACCAGAAAGTCCAGCTCAAATCATTGAATAATGTAGAAAAAACAAAATTTTAGTATGAATCTATATAAATGAACTTTCCGGTACGATTATCACGCCCGGCAGGATTCGAACCTGCGACCTTTGGATTCGAAGTCCACTGCTCTATCCACCTGAGCTACGGACGCATATAAAAAATGGGTGAGCGATGGGACTCGAACCCACAACAACAAGATCCACAGTCTTGCGCTCTACCAATTGAACTACGCTCACCACGTTCGCGTCTGGCAGGACTCGAACCTGCGACCCACAACTTAGAAGGCTGTTGCTCTATCCAGCTGAGCTACAGACGCAAATCGGGATGGCCAGATTCGAACTGGCGACCCCATGGTCCCAAGCCATGTGCGCTACCAAACTGCGCTACATCCCGTTTTTCTGGCAATAGAAATTTATAAAATTTTACCTTCCTTGTAAAGAAAAAAAGGAATATGATTTACAGTTGTGATATAAAACAATCAAGGTCTCAGATACGTTGAGGGATGAAACGGAGAGTGTTTAATTGGTTGAAAGTCCGAAGGTGGAGTTTAAGATCCAGTACGAGAAAATGAAGGAAGTTGCAGTTTTCATTATTGATATTGCTAACTACACTACACTATCCTCGAAGCTGAGCATCACAGGAGTTATGAAAATTGTTGATAATTTTGAAAAAATCGTAATTACTGCTATTGAGGATTTTAATGGAAGAACCATAAAAAAATGGGGGATGGTATACTTGCAGTTTTTAACCATCCTTTAAATTCTGTTGTCGGTGGATTAATAATTCAGGAGAAGACCAGAGATTATAATGATTTTGTTCCTTTAAATGAAAAGTTTAACACCCGTATTGGTATACATATGAGATCTGTTGTTTGTAAAGATAATGATGTGTTCAGAGATAATGTTAATATTACTTCCCGTATTGAATCTAAAGCTGGGCCCGGTTCTGTTCTTGTTTCCGAGGTAGTTTATTATTTAACTAGAAATTTCATTGAATATAAAAATATAGGCTACCTTCAATTAAAGGGAGTTTCAAATCTGATTAATTCGTATATGCTTATTAATCTAACTGAAGATTTGATGAAGTATCTTAAAATTAAAGATAGCAATATATTTTCTATTTTAAATAGTAATATCAGTGAAAATGTAGCGAGAAAATTAAGGGTAATAATGTTCAACCCGAAATTTGCTATACCAGGAGATGTTAATATCAATTATAATATAAAAGAATTGAAAGATCTGTTTGAGAGTTTTACCCGCTATGTTGAAAGTTTTGCTAAGGATTATCTGGAAGAGTATGAAATAATAGCTTAGCTTCAGAATAAGTGGGATAATCTTTTGATAAGGAAAAGGAAGTTTTATATAGAAAATCGTTTAGAAAATCAAGAGGGGGAACCATTATGAAAACTGTAGTTTGTTTTGGTGATTCAAATACATGGGGATATATGCCTTCGGGTGAGGGGAGGTATCCCTTTAAAAATAGATGGACATCTGTTTTGCAGGAAAAGTTGGGAAATGAGTTTTTTGTAATACCCGAGGGTTTAAATGGCAGAACCACTGTATTTGAGGATCCTGTTGAAGGAGATAAATGTGGCCTCACGCACCTTGTTACCATACTTGAATCACATAAGCCTATTGATTTAATTTTAATTATGTTGGGTACTAATGATCTAAAGAGCAGGTTTGGATTGAATGCCTATGAGATAGCACAGGGGGCTGAGAGGTTGGTTAAGCTTGTTAAAAAAAGTGATGCAGGGGTTGGTGGGAATGCCCCTGAAATAATCCTCGTTTCACCTCCACCAATTTTAAAATCAATATTTCTATGTTTTGATGAACAGTCAGTAAAGAAATCGCACGATTTGTCTGGATATTATGCGGAAGTTGCCAAGGTTAATAAAATCTATTTTCTCGATGCAGGTGATATTGTTAAATCAAGCACTGTGGATGGAATTCACTGGGAGAAGGAGGAGCATGAAAAGTTTGGCGAGACTGTTGCTGGAAAAATTAAGGAAATTATGGGAAAGTGAAACATGCATTCTCAGATGTAGAATGCTGAAGTGACGTGTGTAAACCGACATGTATAAACAATGGTAGATTCCGATTTTAGTGCTGAATTTGCCTGTGACTAGCTGAAATAAATACTTATTTTTTTCATCCATATCACAGTTTGGAGAAAGGGAGTATAGATAATAAAATAGGATTAATAAAGTGAAATCTTTCTATTAAGGATGATTTCTTAGAGGTATCGATTTATATTATGGACGTTGAAAATAGGTTAATATTATATAAGTCTCCAAAGGTTATATTCTTCAGTACTGTTGTACTTACTCATTAAAATTGGAAAAGCTATTTTCTATGCTTCCCGGTTTTTTCATTAATGGAAGTGGGATATATTTTACTTTCCTGTACCCTGAGATTTGTAAGCACCCCCTTTGCTCCATAATCAAACATTGCCTTATGTATCTCTTTTATAAGCTCTAAAATTTCGTCAAGGCTTCCTTCAACTGCCGTACTCATTGCATCAACCTCGTATTTTAGACCGGATTCTTTTATAACTTGGATTGCTCTATCAACAGCATCATATACATCAGTGACCCCTTCTGGAATTACAGCTATATCTGCAACAGCCATAGTCTATCCTCCTAAATTTTTAGTTTCATATTCCCACTTTAAATAATCCATTTATGGCTAGCAATATCGATATCATCAAATTAAGTATGTAGAAAAAAAGGATCATTCTATAATCAAAATTGGTTAATCTATTGTCCCTGTAATAGCTTCTTTCAGAACCAAGATTCCTTGCAGTCATCGATAGAGATGCCTGCTCTGAGAATCTGACAGCTTGGATAAGGATATTTAATGTAACAGCAAAAGGCATAGGTCTTCTTAATCCTCTTATTTTTTTTACATCCTGTATTCTTTTAAACTCCTCTGCTATATGAGGTATTGCATTAATCCCAACAAATAGGGAATATCCAATTTTCGGATTTAGTTTAAAACTCTGCATCATCCCTTTTACCATTACAGAAAAATCAATTGTCATAGCCCAGCTAATGGAAATAACACCGAGTGTAAAACTTCTAATACCTAAAGCCAGTCCGTTGTATAAGTTTCTTTTATAAAATGTAAATGAGAGAAAGTTTATAGTTTCCCCATCTGTGTATTTACCATAGAGAGCATTTAAGAGGAATATAGATATGCTGAAAGGAAGAAGGACAAGGAAAACAAGCAGAAGTTTGTAGAGTTTTGCACTTTTAGAGAGTAGGACGATTATTGTAGATAGAAACAAAAAAACGAGTGATGGATACGGATTTGTTGATATAAATATCGGTATAAGTAAGGAAAGGGATATAAAAAACTTTGCAAGAGGGTGAATCTTTTTAATTATTCTCACTGTTTTCCCCAAAGGCCTTTTTAATGGTTTTTAACTCCTTCAATTTACCATTTTTGAGGTAGTAGACCTTATCCGATATGGACTTTATAAACTTTGTATCATGAGAAACTATCAAAAAGCCCATTCCGGTTCTTTTAAGAATATTTATTGTTTTTATTAGATTTAATATTCCGTTTTCATCCTGACCAAATGTTGGTTCGTCCATCAGGACTATTCGTTTGCTCAAAAAGAATGTATTAGCTAAGTTCAGCCTTCGTTTTTGGCCCTCGCTTAGTGTAAAAGGGTTTTGCCTGGGAGAATCTGTTATATTAAATGCTTTCGCTATTTTATCCACATTTTCAATATATCTGCCATTTGTAATCTCTTTTCCTACTGTGAGGTATAAAAAATGAGTTTCCGGGTTTTGGAATACAACGCCGAGGTTATCAAAAAACTCCCTTTTTTTAATGGTTCTGCCACTATCTTCGAACATTCGAATTTTTCCGCTGGACTTTCTTTTTTTTAATTTTATTAATCGAGAAGTGACCTTGATCAGCGTCGTTTTTCCGCTGCCGTTCAGACCAAAGATCGAAACTACTCTGCCAGTTTCGATTGTTAGGTTGATATTATTTAATATTGGCTTATCCCCTCTATTTCCTCCATAAGAAAAATAAAGATTACTCAACTCAAGTTTTAACGTTTTTTCATGTGTGCTTTTTGATAATGTAACAAACTTTTCTATATTCCAGCTCTTTTTTTCTCTAGATAATTTTCCTGAAATAAACAATTTTTTATACTCTTTAATATGGCCATCAAAGATTATATTACCTTTAGAATCGAGCTCTATTATCCTTTTGATAAACGATATGTTGTGGTTTAATTTATGGTCAACGATTATGATTGTTTGGTCTTTTAAATTATCTTTCAAATATTTGTAGAATGAAATCTCAGATTTTATATCGAGGTAAGATGTAGGTTCATCAAAAAGGATAACCTCTGGCTCTGCAATCAGGACGGAAGATAGAATTATCTTTTGTAATTCCCCGCCTGAGAGATTATTTGTAGACCTATGCATATAAGCTGAAAAATTAAAGGATTTATACAGCTTATTCAACCTTCTGTTTATTTCTCCAGGGCTATAACCGAGATTTTCAAGATAAAACACCAGTTCATCTTCAACTGAGTAGGTGACTTTCTGTGAATAGGGATTTTGAAATACTATACCTATGTTTCTGTGAAGGTTTTCGGGAGGGATACTGTCTATATTTTGACCTTTAAATAGTATTTTCCCCCCCAGTTTTCCTGTTATCTCATAGGGGATAATCCCTGATAGGGCTAAAAGCAGGGTGCTTTTGCCTGACCCTGAAGGCCCTTTAATTAGCACCCTTTCACCCTTTTTGATATCAATTTGTCCATTTATCCTAATAGTTTTTTTATTAAGCTGGCTTAAGGGATAGGAAAATGAAAAGTCTTTTATTGTAAAAATCGCCGTACTGTTGTTTTTCACTTTAAGTTTTTCCGTATTTGAGTTTTCTTGTTTTATAGTTTTATTCTTTATAAGAATCTTGAGCAATCAAGAATTGATCTAAAATTCCTGTTTTCTGTAATGCATCTCCAATTACCTTCGCAAGAAAACCTCCTAAAAAGGCCCCGCTAATTAAAATTGCAATTATCTGGACTATAATAATTCCAGTTCCGAGTGTGTAGTATTTGTTGTAAAAAAAGTCAAGGATATAGGAGCCAATTGACGCAGCTATACCGGACAGTATCATTACCATAAGGTTGTACTTCTTATATCTGAAAACGGCAAAAACCAGTTCTGATAGAGCGCCCTGAGCCATTCCCCAAAAGATTGTTGTTATCCCCCACTGGGTAATAAATCCTTCAACCACAGCAGCAAGGGTTTCAGCAAAAAATGCAGCACCTGGTTTTCTTATAATATAGGGGAGCAAAGTACCTCCGATAAACCAGAAGCCCACTACAAGATAGTTCAAGCCAAAGGGTCTCAAGGCTGGGTCTAAAAGATTATAGACAAATGTCCAACCCCACCAGATAACACCAAGGGCAATTGATACTACAGAAACAAGGGTGATTTCTTTGAGTTTCCACTTCATCAAATTGCTGTTACCCATTTTAAATCTCCTCTTTGATTAAATTTTGGGGGTGTGCATTATGAGAAAGCCTTAAAGACTTTTTATAGAGTAATGCCGATTTTGATTGCAAAAATGTCTCCATATTTAAGCATAGTAAAACCTGCCCCAAAAAGCTCTGATCCTTTTATTGAACAAAACATGAAATGCGAAGGAAGAATCAAAAGGGAATGAATAGGATCTTGAATATAACTATTAAATGGATTTTGTTGATTTTGAGGTGTGAAGTTATGCATTTGCTCCTCCCTCCGCCGGCATTACCCGGATCAGGTTCAAGGGGTATAATCTCAGGCATTACACCACCCCCGGATGTTAATAATATAAGTTTTTTGATCAGATAATTCAATAAAATTTTTATTTTAGGGTTTTTAAGCTCTTCTGCACAATTTTGCCCTGTTCTTCTCTTGATTTTGCATTAAATACAGCTCTGCAACCTATTGTTCCTATTGCATATAATCTATCGTTTATTTCAATCATTACAGTATCAAAGTATATTCTGTATGCGATACTTTCTTCCATCAATTTACCGATAGTATAAACAATGGATAGTATTGTTTTATCTTTAGATGGAGATTTTGGCGTTATGACTTTTATGTATATATCGCCTTTTTTTGTTTTGCTGTTGGGTGCTATATAGACCGTTACTTTATTTCCACTTTCATTCTGTATGTAACTGGCAATTTCACCGGCAGCATCATCCTGAGAAAGTCCTATATTCACAAAAATGATGATTATAAAGAATATATATGAAAAAATAAAAAGTAACAGATACCCCTTGTTTTTCATTTTTAAAAATCCTCTTTTATGATTCTATAAATGGAAACCTTTATACATATAACTCCCCTATACTATTCATTTCCGCAGTCTTTTGTGCTTCCATGAAGCTTCTCAACAGCATGGGGTAACGCATCTACTACCGCCTCGAGTGATTCAGTTGCCCCTTTTACACTCCCGGGTAGATTTATGACTATACTTCTACCCCTTACTCCGGAAACAGCCCTTGAAAGTACTGCCCTGACTGTTTTTTTGTAGCCCTCAAACCTCATAGCTTCTGATATCCCCGGGATCTCGTAGTCGATTAGGTTTTTTGTAACGTCTGGTGTTATATCCTTTGGAGAAAGTCCCGTACCCCCATTGGTAAGTACAATATCACAGTTTAAATGGTCAACAGCTTCTTTTATTTCTTTCTCTATCATCTTCTCATCATCGGGTACGATACTGTATTTTTTGATATCAAAACCTTTAGCCCTTAGTATATTTTCGACAGCTTTACCAGTTTTATCAATTCTCTCGCCAGAAAATCCCCTATCACTAACTGTAATGATGGCACATTCAATTTTCATACGACAGCTTTCCTGAAAAAAATTATTTCCTAATAATTTTTGTTTATATAATGACCGCTTTTCCCACCGGATTTTTCTAATAAGTATATTTTGCTAATTGTTATTCCTCTATCAACGGACTTTAACATATCGTAAATCGTAAGGGCTGAAACAGAAACAGCAGTAAGTGCTTCCATTTCAAAGCCGGTTCTATCTATTCCTTCAACCTCGGATACAATTTCACATGATTTATTGGTATCAACTAATCGAAAATCAATCTTCACAGAACTTATTCTGAGATTATGGCAAAGAGGGATTAACTCATGAGTCTTTTTTACCGACATAATTCCAGCGATCCGGGCCACACTGAAAATATCTCCCTTTTTACTGTAACCAGACTTTAATAGCTCGTATGCTTCGCTGTTCATAGAAACTTTGCCATAGGCCTTTGCAAATCTCTCTG
Organism: Spirochaetota bacterium; assembly: GCA_003645695.1. Taxonomy (GTDB): domain Bacteria; phylum Spirochaetota; class B62-G9; order B62-G9; family B62-G9; genus B62-G9. The sequence continues at coordinate 14,466 of QNBN01000029.1, forward strand.
TTTCATCTTTGGATTTAACGTTGACCATTTTAGCGTTGCCCATCTTATCGAGATGGGAGGATTTTATAGTTTTACCATTTTTCCCCAATTTTATAACTCCTCAAATATATACAGGTATATTTTGGGTAACAAAAAACTATATTTGATAGTTATGGTTTTATTATTGATAATTCAACAAGTATCAAAAATAATTAAATTTATTTTAACTTTTAAGGTATTCTGTACCACCTTTTCTGTTCGCGGTGGCAGTTGTGGTACCACCACTGATTATTTGTTCTACCAGATTTCTTTTAAATTATTTACTAAATGATCGTCTATTTCTCATAAGACAGGACCTCCTCTGGTCGTCTTGTCAGTTAATATAACTAACTGGGTGTCCAGTGTGAAGGATTCAGTCTACATAATACTTATGGATACTTAATTCTAATTTTCTATAAATATAAAACGAATATACAAAATAAGTTTTTTATCATTAACCAAAGTCTACCTGTCTATTCTTATTCTCAGATATTTAGCCTACAATTTAACCTCCAAGGAGGTTCATCTTTAATGGGTTTTTGAAACCATCATGCATAAGTTTTTTACCCATTAAAGATTCTTTTATTTTATCTATTATAATCTGATCCGGAGAATGATTTCTTATCATCGATAAAATATCAACACCCTTATTTGTAGCAATACAGGGGAGGATTTTACCATCCGTTGAAAGCCTTATCCTGTTACATTTCATACAAAAAGGCCTTGAAAATGGGCTTATGAATCCTATTTTAGCATTACTCCCTTTAACTTTAAAGGTAACAGCTGGCCCGGGTGATTTGTCATCCTTTACAACCTTGTCAGTCTCAAGATAGGGTTTAAGCATTGAAAATACTGTATCGTTTGAAACCCCGGAGTAGGGTGTTTTTGAAAATGGCATCTCTTCAATAAACCTGATGGTTAATGATTTTTCAACAGCAAAATTTAAAATATCAAATATTTCAGAATCATTTATATTTTTCAGAAGGACCGTATTTATCTTTACCGGGTTGAATCCGCTTTCAATCGCATTGTCAATTCCTCTAAGCACATCGTTAAGTTTTCCGCCGGTAATTCTTCTATAGGTATAGGGGTTTAATGAATCGAGACTGATATTTAACCTATGAAGGCCTGCTTCCTTAAGTATTTTTGCCATGAAAGAGGTTAACATGGTGCCATTTGTAGTTAAGGAAAGATCCTTTACTTCATTTAAACTTGCAAGTTTTTCGATAAGCTTTGGCAGATCCTTTCTTATAAGCGGTTCTCCACCGGTGAGTTTTATTCTGCTGAGCCCAAGATCCAGAAGAATTCTGGAAATCTTCATAATTTCTTCATAGGTCATAATTCTATGTTTTGGCAAAAAAACAGTATCCTGATTTATTGTGCAGTAAAGACATTTTAAATTACATCTATCTGTAATTGAAACTCTTAAGGTTTCTATTGTACGGCCGAATCCATCTTTTAACATTTTAAACCTTTCTTATTCTTCCGGTAATACTCGTATCGTATCCACCGTAATTTTTTAGTTTATCCTTGAAGTTCTGGCTTTGTATTAGTTTATAAATTATATCATATCTTTTATCATTTAAAAAGGATTCATAAAAGGCCAGTTCATACTCCTCATATCCAATCGGTATAAAATCTAGATCAAAGGCATCCGCTGCTGTTTTAATCCCTATCCCACAATCTGCATATCCTTTTTGAATAAAGTTGCATACAGCCATATGGGTGTATAGCTCAAAATCATAACCTTTTATACGACTTCTATCAATAGATTTTCTATCAATAAGATAATCTAAAAGAATTCGAGTACCGCTTCCCTTTTGTCTGTTTATAAAGCGAACATTCTGTATATCCTCTATACCTTTAATATTGGATGGGTTCCCTTTTTTTACAATTATTCCCTGATTTCGTTTTGCCACTCCCAATAAAAAAATTCTTTGATCTCCGAATATCTTCTTTATGTAGGGGATGTTATAATCGTTACTTTCTGGATCAAAAAGATGCGTTGGTGCAAAATGGGTTTCTTGATTTTTAAGAGAAACAAGCCCACCCATGCTTCCCCTGTTAAGTGAGACAAGGTTAAAATCAGGATAATACAACTTGAGCAGTGATTTTATAAAGTCAATTGAAAGGTCATTGCTTCCGATAAAAATAATATTTTTTTTATAATCAATATCCTCATTAATTAGATAAACATCGATCTCTTTGCCCGTCGGATAACCCTCACTATTTTCGGGAATTATCTAGTAACGAGAAGATTCATATATGCTTTTAAATACACTTGCTCCTCTCTTTAACGGTATAGCTTTTATTTTGTTGTAGAGATCCGAAACTGTTGCCCTGATAATTTCGCTGTAACCAAGCTTTGATGGGACATTCTGGGAAAGGGAGCATGATAGAGAATGAATAATGATTGGTCTTGATGTAATCCTCTCGATATATCTTCTCAGAAATAGTTGAGCGGAAAAGTAGGCACTTGCTGGAAAGCCAGGAATCCCAAACACAGCCTTTCCTGAAACAACAGCAAGGCTAAAAGGCTTTCCCGGCATCATTTTAACACCATGAAAAAGGATTTTACCTATTTCACTCAAAGTTTTTGTGGTGTAATCTTTTCTACCGGCTGATGAACCAGCGATTATGCAGATAAAATCGAAACTTTCCAAACTGCTTAGTATTCTGTTTTTGAGGGATTCTATGCTATCAGGGATGACACCTGTTACTTCATATTCACAACCCCATTTTTCGAGTAGTTTTCCAATGAGATTTGAATCATAGTCGATTATCTGGCCATCTTTGAGTATTTCTACCGGTGGTTGAGCAATCTCATTACCTGTTGGTATTATTAACCCTCTAGGTTTCTTCTTCACCATTATTTTCCAGATCCCTCCTGCCAGAAGGAGGGGCACAGCATTTTCCTGGATTACGCTGTTTGCCGGAATTAAAAGCTCACCTTTAACTATATCTTCACCGATTATTCTTACGTTTTGCCATGGATGAAAAGATTTTATAACCGTTACATTACGATTATTATCATAGCTGATCTCCTCTTCTGGAATAACTACGTCATAGCCTTCTGGTATGGGTTGGCCTGTATCAATTTGAGTGTATTTATTACACGTAAGAGTTATCGGTTCCGTTTCGCTAGCATCAAAGGTGTATTCAGCCTTTGTTGCGATTCCGTCCATTGCCGCAGCATTGTAATGGGGAACAGAAAACCTTGCATATATATCCTCTGAAGCTATTCGGCCAATAGCCTCTGAGGAGTCAATTTCAACAGCTCCAAGCTCAGGGATTGAAAGGCTTTCTATTATGGCCATCGCTTCATCTATACTTTTGAGGTTAAGATATATATTTCTATCGATTCTCCCGCCAAAGTTTTTCATCATTCAAGCCTGTTTTTATAGAATTAAATCATAGGGTAGAAAATATCCGCTCTCCCCTTTTTTAATTCCCTCCCTGTTCGAAGGGATAATTAAAAAGCCATCGGATTTAAGAAAACTTCCCAGAACGCC
>QNBN01000030.1 GCA_003645695.1 Spirochaetota bacterium
ACCTTCTTAAAGAGAGAAAGAGGGTTACCGTAAAGGATCTTAGCAACTTTTTTAAAATTTCTGAGGTAACTGTTAGAAATGATCTTAAAGAATTAGCCAGGTCTGGCAAAATCATCAGAACCCCCGGGGGCGCAATATATCTGGATAATTCCGAAGCAGAAGGAATATACAACTATAGGAAAAACCAAAATGTTACGCAAAAAAAGAAAATTGCAAAGCTTGCATCAACCTTAATAAATAACGGGGAAGTTATATTCATTGATGCGAGTACAACATCATCCCATATCATTCCTTATCTTTATGATAAAATGGAACTAACTGTAGTAACAAACAGCATAGAGGTTGCCCACACATTAGCAATTTCTTCTCTAATAAATGTGCTATTGATAGGAGGTAGACTCAGAAGGGAAGCGCTTTCAACGACTGGTTATCCTGTTGATTATATCTTAAAGGACATCAACCTCAGTAAAGCTTTTATGGGTGCAAGCGGTTTTACACTTGAAGAAGGTCTAACAGATGTAAATCAGGAGGAAATCAATATTAAAAAAAGTATTGTTGAAAAGTCAAAAAACACCATTGCGGTGGTTGATTCATCCAAATGGGGGAAAGTCTCGTTTGGTACTTTTGCAGATACAAAAAGCATTAACTCATTTATTACTGATGAAAAAGCACCCAATGATATAGTAAAGCAACTAACTAAAATTGGAGTACAGGTTTTAATTGCAGATTGATTTTTTACCAACTTAACTTTATAGGAAACTATTCTATGAACAATAATATTGATTTGCCTATCATTTTCTAAATAGAACAATGTTGAATTTGAGAATTGTTTATATTTTTGGTGTTCAATCAAAATATAAAATGCCTACATTAAAAAAGTAAATTTAATGAAGGAATCCATAACTTAATCTGGAGGTAAACAAATATGTTAAGCTTAAATAATATCAAAAGCATGCTTAAAAAACAGCATATTGAAACTCCTTCCTGGGGATATTCCGACTCCGGTACAAGGTTTATGGTATTTAAGCAACCTGGAGCAGCAAAAAATTTAAAGCAAAAGCTTGAAGATGCAGCACAGGTACATAAGTACACTGGAATCTGTCCAACCGTTGCTATTCACATTCCATGGGATAAAGTTAATAATTGGGATGAAACAATTGATTATGCTAAAGAACTTGGAGTAAAAATTGGAGCTGTTAATCCAAATCTTTTTCAAGAAGATGATTATAAACTGGGAAGTATCTGTAACCCTGATAAAAAAATTAGGCAAAAGGCAGTGGATCATATAAAAGAATGTATAGATATTGCAAAAAAGGTCGATTCAAAAATAATAAGTCTCTGGGTTTCCGACGGAACAAATTATCCGGGTCAGGACAGTTTTAAAGAAAGAAAACATAGATTAGAGGAAACTCTTAGAGAAATTTATAACTATATGCCCAATGATATGAGGATTTTAATTGAGTACAAATTTTTCGAACCTGCCTTTTATCATACAGACATTCACGATTGGGGTATTGCCTATTTACTTTCTCTGAAACTCGGAGACAGAGCACAGGTATTGATTGACCTCGGGCATCATCCGCTTGGATACAATATAGAACAGGTCGTGGCAATACTAATAGATGAAAGAAAGATGGGAGGCTTTCATTTTAACAACAAGAAATATGCCGATGATGACCTTACAGTCGGATCAATTAATCCATATGAACTTTTCCTTATTTACAATGAACTTGTTGATGCAGAGCTTAATCCAAAAACATCTGCTTTTACCTCACAAATTGCCTATATGATCGACCAATCACACAATCTGAAAAATAAAATTGAGGCAATGATTCAATCAGTAATTACTTTACAGGAAATTTATGCCAGGGCTCTGTTCGTTGATAGAGAATATCTAAAAAAGGCTCAGCTCGATGGAAGAATAATTGATGCAGAAGAGTGCCTGCAGGATGCATTTTACAAAGATGTAAGACCTCTTTTAAAAGAAGTAAGAGAAGAAATGGGGTTAGATCCGGAACCATTATCTGCCTTCAGAAGAAGTGGGTATCTTAAAAAAATTGAGGAGGAAAGAGGTTTATAGAGATAACCTTTTGGTATTTGCATATTAATTGCTGAATTACCAAACTTGTATTGGAAAGCTCTTATAGCAATTAAATACAATGCCTCATACCTTATTTTTCTAAGTTTTCCTTTATCCACAAGATAAAAATACTATATTTACTAATTTGTTATTTTGAGGAGTAACCAGGATACCAACATCGTTTTGAGTGGAACTATGCAATTTCCAATAATAGAGCGATGATAAAGTATTGCATTCACTTCATTTTTCTATGTTTTACGGAAAATATCACTATATTTTTTTATTAAAATCAAAATTTTTGTTAACATAAATTAAATTTTATGATACAATTGTTATATATTTAACATTCTAAAATAAATTTTTGAGGATTATGCTATGGCAAAAGAAAATTATTCAAATGCCCCATTGAGATTCTTTCTTGATAAACTCTGTTCAAAAAGCCCTGAGCCTGGTGGTGGAAGTGCTTCTGCACTGGTTGCTGCAACTTCAGCCGGATTGTGCGGTATGCTCGCAGCTCTGACAGTTAACAAAAAAGGTTATGAAGGATCCTGGGACGAAATGAAAAAAATATACGAAAAAGCAAACAGATTAAAAGATGAAATGCTTAATCTTCTTCAAAAAGATACAGAGGCTTTTGATGATGCAGCAAAAGCCTTTAAAATGCCAAAAGAAACAGAGGAACAGAAGAAAATAAGAGCAGAAGCCATTGAAAAAGGTTTAAAAAAGGCAACCGAGGTACCACTTGCGATAATGGAAAAGAGCCTTGAAATAGCAAGGCTAGCAATTAGCACTCTAAAGAAGGGCAATGAAATGGCTATAACCGATGGCGCAATATCAGCATTGTTTGCCGATTCAGCTGCAATGGGAGCAATGTTTAATGTGAGAATAAACTTCAAATGGATGAAAGACAAGGATTATGTTTTAAAAACAGAGAAAAGGTTAAATGACATCCTTGATGAAACTAGAAAAATAAAAGAAGAGGCTCTGGAATATACATTAGAGAAAATAGGTAAATAAACTTTTAATTATAACAAAAAATCTAGGTTTGTTTATCTATTGAATACAATTGTTATACTGAGTTTAAAGTGGGTAGTTACATGTTTGGTTTAAAAAATATCCCAGCTTCTACAGATATTTAAATATTAGTTTACACATATGCAAAGGATCATAAAAAAATACTGGCATTTAAATAAACAGGCTATATTTATCAAACAAAAATTGAAATCAGGAGATATTATCATTTTTCCCGAAAAACTTGAATCTTGTAGTGTAATATTTATAAGTAATTAAATTAGGAGATATTTAAATAAATAAATTAAAAAATGGAGGTGTAAAAGTGAGTGCAAAGGTTATAGACTGTGTTGCAATAGCCAATGAGATGAAAGAAGAATTAAAAAAAGAAATTGAAGATTGTAAATCAAAAGGGGCCAGTATAGGGATAGCTACTCTATTGGTCGGGGAAGATTTTGGCGCCAAGATGTACAGAAAACAGGTAGAAAAATTCTGTCAGGAGATGGATATTGATTACATAAATGCCAATCCCCCAGCCGATTCCTCAGAGGAAGATGTAGTAAAAATTGTTAATGACCTGAATAATAATAAGAAGGTCAGTGGTATCCTTCCATTGAGACCTTTTCCTGAACATATATCTGATTACGCCATAATCAATAGTATTGATGTAAATAAGGATATCGATTGTTTTCATCCCTACAATATGGGAAAACTAACCCTAGGAGAAATTACATTTGCCCCTGCTACTCCATCAGCTTGCATTGAAATAATGGATAGAGAAGGCGTAAACTTCGAAGGTGCAGAAATTGTTGTTGTTGGGCATTCAAATATAGTTGGTAAACCTATTTCAATCCTTGCTTTGAACAGAAATGCAACCGTCACAACCACCCATATCTTCACTTCTATGGCGGGTAATCTTGCAAAGCATACAACCGGAGCTGATATCCTTATAGTTGCTGCTGGAAAAGCTGGACTTATCACTCCCGATTTGGTGAAAGAAGGTGCTTTTGTTATTGACGTAGGTATAAATAGAGTAAAAGTTTTGGATGAAAATGGTAATCCAATATTGAACGAGAAGGGTAAACCAAAAACAAAGACAGTAGGCGATGTTGACTTTGATGCTGTCAAAGAAAAGGCCGGAAAGATAACACCTGTTCCCGGTGGAGTTGGAGCAATAACCAATATGATGCTATTGAGAAACACTATTAAGGCATGCAAGATCCAAAACGGGTTAGCTTAGTTTAATTTCAAGTCCAGGTTATATCTGGGTTAGTATCAGATATTTCATAGACAAAAATTTGGAATACACAATAGTATAATAGTATGTTATTCCGGGTGTAAGGTCGGGATGTTTAGTTATTAAAATATGTATTTTTGTCATTTTCTGTGTTATAAGTAATTATATACTTGCTTAATTAGATATTAAAATGAAAGGAAGATCCCCGCTTACGCGGGGATGACAATAATAGGGGGATATCAATAACAGGGTAATGATAGGGTAATGATAATAATATGGGGATGGCAATAATAGAGATGACAATAATAGGGGAATATCAATAATATGGGATTACAATAATAGGGGATAATAACTCAAAAAATGCTTCCAACCATAAACATAATGAAGCAATTCTCTTTTTTAAGTCATTAGCTTTAGCTCTAAGTAGTTTAACAACTAAAGTATATGCTCCAGAAAAACTCGGGTTCTCTACATCTCAGGATTATTAAAGGTCTTTTCAAGGAAGCCTTCTTCAACAATTTCACCATTATCCATAAAAACAACCCTATGGGCAGCTGCTTTTGCAAAATCCATCTTATGGGAAACATCAAGCATTGTCACGCCTTCTTTTGTCAGATCAAACATAACGCCCGGACCCTCTTTAATCATTTTTGGAGCAAGAACAGATGTAGGTTCATCAAAAAGCATTACATGAGGGTTCATTGCAAGCGATTTTGCAATTGCTACCCTCTGCTGCTGCCCTCCAGAAAGCTGCGAAGGGTACGATTCTGCCTTTTCTAAAAGTCCAACTCTCTCTAAAAGTCTTCTACCCATTTCGTATGCTTCTTCTTTATTCATTTTTTTACAACAATAGGGGCAGGTATAATATTTTTTATGGTTGTAAGATGTGGAAAAAGATTAAAGGGTAGATTTCCCACTTCCGGAGGGTCCAATTATAAGAATCACCTCTCATTTATTAATCTTAAGAGTGTCATAATCAAATACATAAGTGCAACAACTATATACGTTTCAAAATAATGGAAGGTACGAGACGCAAACATACTTCCTCTCCTAGGTAGTTCCAATATAGCGAGAATCGAAACCAGAGAAGAATCCTTTAATAAGACTATAAACTCATTGCCTATTGTGGGTAAAATTACCTTTATGCATCGAAGCTTATATTTCTTCACCGTTTGAAGCTGACTTTTCCTTTGTCCCTCTGTTCAAAAACAAGACCTCTAACCAAAAACACAAAAAGCAAAACATAAACAAACTTTCACAATATGCTTTTTACCTCTCATTTTAATATTTTCTTAGTTTATAGAAAAATCAATGCATATGTCAATTACTAAGTTCATTAAAAACAAAAAATCCCCGGGTTTCACCGGGGATACAAATCACCTTGCCCGAGGCGAGACTTGAACTCGCACGGCCTAACGGCCACTAGCCCCTCAAGCTAGCGTGTCTACCAATTCCACCACCCGGGCGTATTAGAAAAGTTAACAAATTATTTACCTTTGTCAAGTTTTTCTGATTGATAGGGATTTTAAAAAATCTACTTCACCTGGAGTAATTCCCAATGCTTTAGCTATCTCGTCTCTTGAATACCCCATTGCAGCAAGATGCTTTGTTTTCTCCATTAGAGAGTTACTATCAGGCCCTGTACCTATAGAATTTTTATTTGCATCTATCTGTGGTTTATCGCTAGATAAAGAACCCTCTTTATTTTTTTCAACAACCACCCCTTTAGGTTCCTTTTTTGGCTCATCCGAAATCGGTTTTTTGTTCTTCTCGGACTTAATCTTAACCTCAGGAGTCTCCTTATTTCTTAATTCTCTATTTAATCTACCTATAACTCTTTCGGCCTTTTTTATTAAAGATTTCAGTTCTCCTATTCTTTCTTCTGAAATACTTACAACATCTTCAAGAGCTCTGTTTAACTCAATTATTAACCTTTCTACCTCACGCGTATATTCCTCGATACGGGAGGGTATACTGTTTTTTTTGATTTTAGAATACAGGATGACCCAGGCAATAAAAATGATGATAAGGTTGATGGCAAGAAGAAGTATATAGCTCATCTTTTAATATCGATATGAATGCCTTTGTCAGGCTCTTGGAATTCTTTTATTATCTCTTTTCTCTTTTTTTCTATAATTTTTTCATTTTTTTCCGTTTTTTCCTTTTTGCGTCTATACTTTTCTTTTTGCTGCTTATCCTCAACCTTTGTATTCCCGTCAGGATGTGGTTTAACCTCATTTACCCTGCTCGATTGTATATTCGATAATTCACTGAGTTCAGAACCTTTAACCAATTGTGCAAGTGAAACACCATCCTGTTGAGAATACTGCTGTTTTGTAAGTTCATCCATCCTCATCATTATAATCTGAAGATCAATCGGAAGTATTGGCATTATTGTATCCTCTTTCCAACTATTTCTTCCAGATCTATTTCTTCATATTTTTTAACCCTGATCCTTCCGCTCTCCAGTACAAATGTTACTGCTTTAAACTCATTTGATACATCATAGTATATATCCTTAATCCCAATCCTAACACCGGGATAAACATTCTTGGAAACTGATACTTTTCCTACAGTTTTTAATAGTTTAAGGTAGGAACGCAGTTCTTCCATCTCCTCATTAATTTCAGAAATTCTTATATTTAATTCCTCTCTATCAGATAGCATTTTTTCAAGGAGTTCTTCTTTTTCTGGTGGGAAATCCCTCTGTGTTTTCTTTTGATTCTGCAATGTTCTTATATTGGCATTTAATCTATGAAGTTGCTCTTCTGCCTCTTTTTTTTCATTTTCCAGATCGTACAATCTTTGACGCGACTTAGGATCAACTCCAACCTCAACGATCGTTTCCGTAAAAGACACAGAACCTAACGTTTTTGTATTTACTAATTCCCCTGCTCTTATCCTTCCACCGACTATGGTGGCTCTCTTGCCAAAGCATACTACTTTTTCAGAGGCATCAACATTGCAATGCATAATTCCATCCTGAACAAAAACATTCTTATCGGCAACAACAGTTACCTGCTCCAGAAACTTTGACCAAACAGAGCCTCCTGACTTTATAATCCCTCCTAATTTTCCCATAACCCCCTGTTTTATGTTGATGTCTCCTTCAGCATCAAGAACACATTTACCAACACTACCCCTCACTTCAATATCCCCTGCCGCTTTTACAGAAAATCCATCCTCCACATTGCCTTTCACAATAACCGTGCCAAGAAACAGGATATTACCGGTTCTCATATCAACATCACCGTTAACTTCATATACGGGTTCAACATTTATTTTTCCCCTTGCCAGGACTACCTGACCATTTATGGTTGAGATAATACTCATACCATCTGGAGAAAGCTCTGTATTCTTCCCAGGTTGTAATTCTACATCCTTTCCCGGTTTAGCCTCTAATATCTCTCCAGTTATGGTTTTACCTGGTTCTCCCTCTGTAGCAGGAATCTTCGTAGCCAATAATTGACCAGCGACAACATTTTCTATCAGGTCAAGATCCTTAAAGTTAACCTGACCCTTTTCATCTTCTTCAAGTTGTATCTTTTTATCTATTCTGAAATTATAAACTATTTTTGCATCTTCACCATTCTTGGGCATCTTCCCTTCAGCTACCAGAATTGGTACATTGTAAACTTCGTCTTCGAGGGATTCTCTTATTACATCCTCTTTTATTCCAAAAACAACACCTTTCTCATTTAGAGCTTCCATAACATCATCAATATCAAGGTCTCTACCACCCGGTTTTGGAGGAATTAGTGTAACATAAGCTCTCATTTTATCATCAGATACTTCCACAACTACAGAACCATTGTGCCTCTCTTCAGGTTTAAAATCAGCTATCTTTACATACTCACCTTTTGCTTCCCTAACAACCTTTGCGACCTTTGATTTATCAAAATCAGTAATATGCTTTTCTCTAAGGGCCCTCAAAATATCCTCAACCTTAACCTTCTTGCCTTTCCCCCGTGGCCTTGTAACTTTGAGAACAACTCCTACCCTTGTAATCCTTACAGAAAATTTCCCATCTACATCGTTCATCAGGGCAGCTACCCCTTCGGGAGTTCCTGCTTCGCTTTCTTTCTCCCCAACTAAGGATGCTGATTCAGTTACCCTTATGAAGAGTCTATAAGGCTTTTTGCTGAAGAGGGTTTTCTTCCCTGGTACAATTATTTCATAGTCAAGATCACTGATAGGAATATTCAAAATCTCAGAAGCCTCTTTTAAACCATCTTCGATTGAATATGCTTCGACCTCAATCCCTTTTTTCTTGCTATATTCATTTTCAACCTCTATAGTTAAATTACTTAAGGCTTCTTTGAGCTTTTCAAGCGAAGTTGCCATTGCTATATCACCATACTTTTCTTAATTGATACCAATTTACTTCTCAACCTCATAATTGCTTTGGTATGAAGCTGAGAAATTCTTGATTCTGTAACCTGTAACACTTCACCAATTTCCTTAAGGGTAAGATCTTCATAGTAATAGAGAATTAATACCTTTTTTTCCTTGTCTGGCAGTTCACTAATTGCCTTAACAATAATGTTTTTGATTTCTTCTCTTTCTACTATAACATCAGGATTTAAACTTTTGGGACTTTCTATAGTTTCCATAACAGAAACTTGATCACTCTCATCACCAATGTACCAGACATCGCTGAGTGAGAGCATCGAAGCTCCTGACAACTTAAGCACAAGAGTATGAAAATCCTTCAAAGAAAGCCCCATTTCCTTAGCTATTTCAGCATCTGTAGCGGCCCTTCCCAATCTATTCTCAAGGGACCCAATTACCCTTTCAAGTTCTTTTGCTTTCTGCCTGATTGATCTTGGCACCCAATCTATTGATCTAAGCTCATCATATATAGCTCCTCTAATCCTTGTAACTGCATAAGTTTTGAATTTTATATCTTTCTCAGGATCGAATTTGTCAATTGCATCTAAAAGACCAAATACCCCATACCCTACGAGGTCATCAAAATCTACATTTTGTGGCATTCCAATTGCTATTTTCCCAGCGACATACTTTACGAGAGGTGAATACTTGTTGACAAAATATTCTCTAATTTTGGGATCATTTGTTTTCTTATAGGTTTTCCACAGTTCTTCTTCCGTTTTACCTTCAAACACCTTTTCACTCCCAATAACTTATTTAGACTTTGTTCATTTAACCTCTTAGGTTCTCTCTTCTTAAATATCTAATCTATCTAATGAAATTAATCATTAACAAAAAATTCTTGCCCTATTTAAATGCAAATCCTTTTAACTTTCTTCTATTAAATAAATATTCCTCTACGTCAATGCGATCAACAGTATAAACAGGACTATTACAACAAATATACCTCCAATTATTATAAAGGGTGATATATCTTTCTTATTCTTTTCAGTAATTCTTTCAGGTTCTTCTTCTGCGACCGCTCTTGTAACTACTTTTGCATCAGAGGGTATTTTAAACATTCCCATAATGCCAGGTCCAAATTGAACAATAACTCCCGCATTATCGCCTTCAAGCTCTTTAACATCGACAATTTTTGCATATATTGGAATTCTGATACTGTCAACCTTCCCGCCTAGTAATGTTGCAAGATAATCAGCAATATCTCTTTCATCAGTAATCCTCACTTGAATTTCATCCCCGAACTCAAGATCTTTAATTGGAATACCCCTAACAGGAGAAAGTACGGGATCTACCTTTAAAACAATTAATGATTGATTTTTTCTGCTTTCCTTTTTACTATTTAATTCATCCCCCTCTTCACCTAACTTTTTCTCATCGCCAATAAAGAGATTTGAGTCATTTAAACTTTTGTTTAAAGCAAAGACATCTGTCATATCTATTTCGAACTTCAAAGCTATGTTTGTATCTGCAAATATATTATAGAGTTCATCAAGCAATATATTATTTAAAGATTCTCTATTAACCGGTCTATTTCTTTTAAGTATAACAGATAATTTTTCCACAAACTCCCTACTGTTTATCAGTTTTTTCAGCTGTTCGATCTTAGCTGCGTCTACTTTTTTTTCTCTCGCGTATTGATAAAGCTGCTGTTCAAACTCCCTCCAATCTAAAGACAGTTCAAACTTGCCAATCTCTTTGCCGTCTCCAATAACCGCCATTGTTCTTTTAATCTTTTTTTCTTTTTCATCATAGCAGAAAAATAATGCCCCGTAATATCCTGTAATCTGAGTTATAAACTTAGCTTTTACTGCAAATATATCCTTTGGAACTGCCTCTATAATTCTTTTGGCGCCATCGATATCATCTCCAGTAAATTTAAGCAGCATTGAAGCCAACACCCTATCGCATCCCGTTTCGTTTACCAATCTATCTACAAGATTGTGATTTCCCCCTGTATCACTCATCTTCTTTCATCACCTTTTGTATAGCTTTTGCAATAATCTCAGGTTCATTTGGTATCTTTACATCACCTACCTTAATATACTCGCTGTTTATCTTTTTACCAGAATCTGAGATTTCCTTCTCTTCTATCTCAACCTCCGGCACTATATCTTCGTTCTCTTCATTCAACAATTCTTCAATCGGTGGTAATTCTTCCTCACCTTCTCCTTCAGAAAGCCCCTTTTTGGGATTTTCATCTATAGATTCCAGCTCTGTTGTATTGTCTCTACCAGATGTTCCTATCTTATCTTTTTCATCTGAAAGTATACCATTAAAAGAAACACTAGCTGGTTCAGGTTTTATGTTATCCTCCGATTTTTCAGAAATCTCCTCTCCCACAACATAATCGACCTTACTTCCTTTCTCCTTTTCATTCACAGTTTCAGTTTTATTTTGTCTTGAAGTTTGCTTAATCTCAGAAACAACATCTATTAATTCGGGTACATATTTTTTAACTATATACATTATCCCAAAAACAACCAGGCCAAACACCAATGAAGCTACAAAGGCCCTAAATAAAGCAACTGCAATAGGATTCCTAACAATTAATCCAAGCACTACGGAAAATATAAAACCAACTCCAAATGCCCAGAGGGCAATCTTTACTTCCCTTTTATACTTTTCCATATTCATAAAAAGATTACCCCCCTCTATAGAAAAAATCAACACTTAAATAAAACCTATATCAAAATGATTTCCCTCCAAACAGGTTTTTCAAAAATCTTCCAAAACCTCCCGCTCCATTATACTTTATATTTGCCAGTCTTGACATAAGATGTTTTATAGACTGTGAAGCCTTGCTATTAGGAGCACTCTTTATAAACGGATCCTGCTTAATAACAGATTTTTGAACAGTAACATCTTCAAATACAAAACCAAGATTATCAACTTTAATATTTAAAAATTGCCCCGCAATATTAATTACCCTCTCAGCTACTCTTTTCCCCTCCATATAGGATTTTACACGATTAACAACTAGTTTGACATTAGGTGCATTTATCTCTGAGGATATAGTTTTTATTATTCCATAAGCATCTGTTATTGCAGTTGGCTCAGGGGTAGTTATTATAATAGCATCATCAGCGGACTTTAAAAAGGTAAGCACATTCTGGGACACCCCTGCTCCTGTGTCTATAATAATTATATCAGCGTAAACCAGATCTTTTAGTTCCTTTACAAAAGATTCCCTTGCATCTTCATCAAGATCAGCTAGTTGGGCAAATCCAGAGGCTCCTGCTATTATCTGTATTCCATAGGGTGTATCAATGATGATTTCATTTAATCGTTTCTGACCTTTTATTACGTGGTAAAGATTATACTTCGGTATAATTCCGAGTATAACATTTACATTGGCCAGACCAAGATCTGCATCCATAACCACTACTTTCTTCCCGATTTCTGAGAAAGCTATAGCAAGGTTTATAGCTACATTGGTCTTGCCCACACCACCTTTACCGCTTGATATTGTAATAACCCTTGGTTGTCTTACCATTTCAGGATTAGCCTTCTTTTCCTGCATTATCAATCTAAGCCTCTCAGCTTGATCTTTTTTTACTTCTCCCATGGTAGAGGAGTTATAATCCATCGCAAAACTCCTTTTATTAATATTTCTAACCTACTTTAATCTCTTTATTCTCCACATCACTATCTATCAATTCATCAAATGCAAGAAGCTTAACTATTTTTTCTTTAGAGGCCAATTCGATATCATCCGGAACACTCTGCCCGGTCGTAAAGTAGGATAATTTTCTGTTTTTCTCCAGAGCACTAATAATTGAACCAACTGTGTTTGTTTCATCCAATTTTGTAATTATTACCTTTTCATACAAAAGTTGGTTGAAACGCGTAAAAATGTCAACAGCATCCCTATACTTTGTGGTAGCTGATATCACAAGATGAATGTCCAGCTTTCCTCTAGCCCCATCTAAAACATTACGAAGCTCGGCTAATCCCATATTGTTTTTCTGAGATCTTCCTGCTGTATCTACAAAAACAAGCTCGGCATTACAGCCACGAAGATACTCTTTAAACTCCTCCCTTGTATTTATAATTGTAAGGGGAATCTGCATCAGTTCAGCATATTTTCCAAGCTGTTCAATAGCTGCTATTCGGTATGAATCTATCGTTACAAGTTCTACTTTATGTTTTTTTAGAACACCATAAGTTGCGGCAAGTTTTGCAATTGTCGTGGTTTTACCGACTCCAGTAGGACCAACAAGCACCACCACTTCAGGTTTGTCTTTACCGGGAGCTATAGGATCTGCTATCTCTACCAATCCATTTATATAATTTACTATTCTGTTTACAATGACCTTTGGATCTTTTGCATCTTTCAATGTTAACTCTTTTTCAAAGCTCAATTCCCAATTGCGGATAAAACTTTCTGAAAAATCATTCTCTTTAAAAAGCTTTTTATAAGGGGAAAGAATCTCTTTATTATTCTCTTTCTTTTTATCTCCACCAATTAGATCATTGAGCCTACCTTTTATTGCATTCAACTCCTCAAATAGTCTTTTTTGATAATCTTCACTAATTTCATTATTTTTCTTTGAGACCGGAGCCTCAACTTCAATTTTTCTACTATTAGCTTTTTTATCCATTATTTTCTCTTCCTTTTTGGCAACCGTAATCTCCACTAATTTTTTACTAAAAAGGCCAAAAACACCTCCTTCCTTAATATCTTTTCTGCTTAAAATGTAAATATCATTGCCCAATTCCATTTTAGCTTTAAGTACAGCCTCTTTATAGCTTGGAGCTCTGTATATCTTGTAAATCATCTAATCCCTCCATAATCTTCAACAATTTTACATTGCAATACGACCAACAGCCTCAAGTTTTATATCCGGAACTATCTCGAAACTGCTCAAAACAGCTGCATTTGGTACAATACTTGATACGATTTTACTGAATATAGATCTTATTTCTGGAGATGTTAGAAATACAGGTTTCAATCCCTTCTCCCGTATTCTTTGGACTTCTCTTCTTATTCTCTCTATTAATTTTTTCTGAGAGGAAGGTTCCATCGCAAATTGTTTTCCTCTCTCTGTTTCTACTATAGCACTCTTAATCTCTTCTTCAACCTCTTTTGATACAGTAATCACAGATAACCTTTTCTGTTCATCAGCATACTGCTGGCAAATTTGCCTTGATAGAGCCTGTCTAACCAATTCTACAAGCTCTTCGTGATCTTTTACAGATGGGAAATAATCTGCAATAGTTTCC
Organism: Spirochaetota bacterium; assembly: GCA_003645695.1. Taxonomy (GTDB): domain Bacteria; phylum Spirochaetota; class B62-G9; order B62-G9; family B62-G9; genus B62-G9. Next base: position 13,947 of record QNBN01000030.1, read on the forward strand.
ATAATTGTTACAAGGTCCCTTATTGAAACTCCTTCACGCAATAAACCCTTTAGTACCTTCTGTACATCTCCGATAGTTGCACCCGATTTATTCACCTCCTCTACAACAGCAGGATAATCCTTGCTAAGCGAGTCAATAAGTGCCTTAACATCCTGTCTACCTAAAACTTCAGCTGCATATTGTTTAATAACCTCGGTTAGATGGGTTGCAATAACCGAGGGTGCATCAACCACAGTGTATCCTAACCTCTCAGCCTTCTGTCTTTTATCTTCATCAATCCAAAGAGCAGATAATCCAAAGGCAGGTTCTGTTGTTTTTTCCCCTTCAATTTCTTCAGTTGCAGTCCCAGGATTCATTGCCAGGTACTTTCCCATTCTAATTGATCCCTTCCCTACCTCAACTCCTTTAATTTTGATAGAGTAACTACTCGGTTCAAGTTTCATGTTGTCCCTTATTCTAATGGGAGGGAATATCAATCCCAGCTCAATTGCACTCTGGCGCCTTATCATAGTAACACGTTCTAACAAATCACCACCCTGATTCGGATCCACAAGCGGTATAAGGTTATAGCCAATTTCAAGCGCTATTGGATCTATCTGAAGCAGGCCTAAAACACTTTCAGGTCCTTTGCCTGGTGTGACTTCCTCTTTTTTCTCCTCTGCTTCTTTCGCAGCCTTTTCAATCTGCATACCTTTCCTCAAATAAAAACCAAAAGATCCAAGTATACTACCAAGTACAATTAGCGGTATTTTAGGAAACCCCGGAAGTACTGCAAGGAGTAATAGAAAAGCGGCACCTATCCATAGGGTTCTCGGTTGAGTTAAAAGCTGGGTGGTAATTTCTGTCCCGAGGTCATCCATTGCAACTGCTCTGGTTACAATTATACCTGTCGCAGTGGACATCATAAGTGATGGGATCTGTGACACAAGACCATCACCAATTGTTAACATGGTATATGTAGTGACCGCACTCTTTATTGTTTCATGCCTCATCACCATACCTATTATGAGACCACCAACAATATTGATAATAGTAATCAGTAGTCCGACCTTCACATCACCCTGTACAAACTTACTGGCGCCATCCATTGCACCATAAAAATCAGCCTCCCTTTGTATATCGATCCTTTTCTGTATAGCCTCCTGTTCTGTAATTAAACCTGCTGAGAGATCAGCATCAATTGCCATCTGTTTCCCAGGCATTGCATCCAGGGTGAATCTAGCAGCAACCTCTGCAACCCTTGTGGCACCTTTAGTGATTACTATAAATTGAACAGCAACAAGTATTAAGAATATAATCAATCCTACGACATAGTTTCCTCCAACGACAAACTGGCCGAATGCTCTTATTATCCGGCCATTAAAAGCCGGGCCTTTTAAAAGAATCAATCTTGTCGAAGAAATATTTACAGCAAGTCTGTAAACTGTCGATATAAGCAGTAAAGTTGGAAAAACTGAGAGATCAATAGCCCTTTTCATGAACATAACGGTTATCAGCGTGATCAACCCTATCGCAAAATTAACCGCTATTAAAAAATCCAGCAGCATTGCTGGAATAGGTATTATAAGCATCAAGACTACAGCAATAACACCTATAGCGATCAATATATCGGATCGCTGCCACCAAACTCTATTAGGTATATCCTTTGCCATATTCCCCTCCCCAAACTATATGGCAATAGTTTTGCGTAAATTATTCCACATTTGAATATCGGTATAATAATAAAATAGATTAGTTAACAAAACAAATAATGAGTACACTCTAAAAAGGCCTTAAATTGTTATTTTTTATAATTTTCACATAATACATGCTATATAATTGCTTATATTTAAAGAGTTATCAATTAGCACTTTTTTTTAAACTGATAAAAATGGTTTTTAGAACGAACTCATATAATTATAAAGATACAAAATAGTTAAACTACAGCCTGCTTTTTTAATTTATATACAAATGCCAAAACCTCTGCAACAGCACTGAAAAGATCATCCGGGATTTCATCACCGATATCTACCCTACGGTAGAGCTCTCTTGCAAGAGGTTTATTTTCAACTATTACCACGTCATTTTTCTCTGCAACTTCCTTTATTTTTTGAGCAATAAGATCCTGGCCTTTGGCAATACACACAGGAGCTGTCATCCTAAAGGCTTCATATTTTAAAGCAACAGCAAAGTGTGTCGGGTTTGTGATAACCACATCCGCATTCGGAACCTCCTGTATCATCCTTCTTCTTGCAAATTCCCTCTGACGCTCCCTCATTTTAGCTCTCATTAAAGGATCACCTTCTAAAAGCTTCCTTTCCTCTTTTAATTCCTGCCTTGTCATCTTCAATGATTCAATATGCTCAAACCTCTGAAACAGGTAATCTGGAAGAGACAGAACAAGGAGTACACCGCCAGTAACCATAATTAATTTTAACGCTATAATTAAGGGAAGATGCATTGCCTGGATTAAACCCATATCCATTGTTTTTGCAAAATTGTTTAGGTCTTTTTTAATCAAGAGAAACGAAATTACCGAGATTGCAGCTATCTTAAAAATTGACTTTCCAAGGTTTACAATTGTCTGTCTTGAAAATAGTATCTTTGTAAAAAATCTTATTGGATTCGGATTTATCTTTTCAAAATCAGGTTGAATCGGCTTTGAAGAAAATCTGAAACCAACCTGAACAACATTGCCCAATAAAGCTGCTACAAAAACAACACCCAAAATGGGCACAAGAAATCTTAACATTAATGGCAGAATCGGTTTAAGAAGAAAAATTATATTTTCTCCTGATTTAGATATTTCGTTTACCATACCAAGATATTGTTCCATCATACCCATGGAGTTTCTATACATATACTTGAAAAACAGAAAAATAAATGCAAATCCGAATATAAGAACCAGAGCTGATGGCAATTCCTGAGTTTTAACAACCTTTCCTTCTTCCCTGGCTTTACGCTTTTTATACTCTGTTGGTTCTTCAGTTCGCCCTTCATCCTCTGCTGCAAACAATTGGAGGTTAACAGAAGGAAAATCCAATTCAGAATATATCTCTAAAAGAAAAAAATCAATTGACTCAAATAAATCTTTTACTCCCATGATCATTTTCCTAACGCATTTATAAATCTCATAAGATTGTCTATAGCTCCAGTAAGAGCATTGCTCATGCCTAAAACTATGGCACCAATAACCATAATCATAACAATAAAGCCTACACCTATCTGTATCGGCAATCCAAGCATAAATATATTCATCTGTGGTGCAGCCTTTGCAAGCATCCCCAGCGTTACAGCGAGAACAAATAATGTAGCAAGTATGGGGAATGAAAGCTTCAATGCAATAACGAACATAGCTACAAAACTTGATGTGAGGGCTTCAAACATGGTTCTGCTATCAGAGATAATATTAAACAATCTCACTGCCTTGTAACTATCGTATGTTGCAACTATCATCAATTGAGGCCCCTGTATAGCAATAAATATCATCAATCCCATTAATGTCCATAATTGGCCTACAATAGTTATTCCAACTTCCGAAAAAGGATCAATAACTTCAGCAATACCAAGGGCCATCTGAAAACTGAAAAACCTAGCGGCAAGTTGAAATGATGCAAATATTATACTCATTAAAAACCCAATAAGGAGGCCTATCAATGCCTCTGACCCTATCATAAGAACATAATCGAACATACTTTCCGGAATTTTACCTATATAGTTTGCTACCATTGGAAATATTGATACTGTTATATAAAAGGCTGTAATTGCTCTTATTCTAAAAGGTATAACACCTGATGAAAACATCGGTGCTACTGAGAACATAGTAAACATCCTTACCATAATCAGCAGAAATACCTGAAAGTTTTGAACAAAATAATCCATATTTCCCCTTTTAT
>QNBN01000031.1 GCA_003645695.1 Spirochaetota bacterium
GTTCCCAATTTGCCAACAATTGGCATTAAATCATATGAACCCAGAGGAAATACTCTCACACCATCATCGTTTATTCTATGAATCAACATTTCAGGAAAGGCCTTCATAAGGGTTGAATCCCTCTTGTATGATGGCGTATTAACATTGGCAAGATTGTTGGAAAGAACTGCAATTCTTTCCATCTGAGCCATCATTCCAGAGGCTCCCGTGTATAATCCCCTTACCATACTGTTTACTCCCTTTAAATGATTATCAGTTCATTCTCTATATCGACATAAATATTGAAATTATAATGCAACTTTTTATTGTCCATATCAAAAAAGTATTATAAATTACTTATACAAAAATCATGGGGGAAACAATGGCAGAAATTATACACACAACAGATTCTAATTTTGAAAGCGATGTCTCGGATAGTGACAAACTGGTAATAGTCGATCTTTGGGCTGAGTGGTGTGGACCCTGTAAGATGATTGAACCAATTATTGAAGATATAGCAAATCAATATGAAGACAAAATTAAGATTCTAAAACTTGACGTTGATGCAAATCAGGAAACTCCAATCAAATATGGAGTTATGAATATACCAACCTTACTCTTTTTTAAAAATGGCAAAGAAGTTAACAGAGTTATTGGTGCATATCCCAAGAATCATCTTATGAAAATCGTTGAAGAGCATCTGTAGAAATGTTTAATTTCACAAATGTAACGGATAAAAAAGCGTCAGGGAGGTTTTCTTTTGATTGATGCTATGTGAAGGTTAATGTAATCACCAATACTACCTATGACGATGCAGTAACAAAACACTCTTTTGAGTTGTGCTATGCAGTTCGAGGGTTACACCTACAGACATTTTTGCGAGTGTTAGCAAAGCTGAGTGTCCACTTTGAGCGGGGCTATTTCGAGTGACTACTTCCACTGACATTGCAAGCGCCAGCGAAGCAATCTCGTTGTGCTGCTTCTGCCATTGTCATTATAAACTCCAAGATTTCTCACTTCACTATGTTACGTTCGAAATGACACTAAACATTATGTTTTTAACTAAGAAAAAGAGATATTGCCGCTTCGGCCTGATGGCCTCCTCTCAACGACAAATGAGAAAGTGCTACCAAAAATGTCATTGCAAGCGCCAGCGAAGCAATCTCGTATTTTGCAAGGAGAAAAAAAGAGAGGTCGTCACGTTGGCCTTACAACCTTCTCGCGATGACATATAAGGATGTTACTTTCGAAATGACTTGGTAATTTCATTTATACAAGGAGTTACAGCAATATGCTTTGGGCGGTACTGGACTTGAACCAGTGACCCCTTGCATGTCAAGCAAGTACTCTAACCATCTGAGCTAACCGCCCAATATCCATAAAAATGCTTAAAAACCAGTAATGATATAATTAGATTTTACAATAAATTATAAAAAAATTCCTGTTATAGTCAAGAATTAATCTCACCAACCATTTTAAAAATCATTCTAATGTGGATTAATATCAATGAGAGAATCAATCTTTACAAGCTTTAGCATTGAGTATAGGTTTTTATGAATACCATCTATCTTTAATGAACCATCAATCTGCTTCAGCTTTTTATATAGCATTAGAAGGGTACCAATCCCCGTACTGCTAGAAACAGGCACGTCTGTTAAATCCAAAACTATATTCTTTACACCATCTTTCAATAGAGAATCGAAAGCCTGCTTCAATTCCTTGGATGCCTCGAAATTAATATCTCCCTTTATAACAATTTTACAGCTTGAATCATCCTTTTCTATGCTGTACTTCACTTTATATCTCCATCTTTAAAAAATATCGACATATTACCATAATTTCTACATCATCTCTCTTATTGTTTCAGCAATTATTTTGATACCTTTGTCCATGTCCTCAACACTTATATTGCTGTAAGAAAGTCTTATATATCTATTTTTATAGTTCTCAGGCAAAAAGGCATCCCCCGTTACAAAAGCCACATTCTTTTCCACAGTTCTTTTAAACAACTCTTCAGGGTCCATTTCCTCCGGTAAAGTCACCCAAATAAAGAACCCCCCTTCAGGTTTTGTCCATTTAACTTCAGAGGGCATGTATCTCTCAAGAGATTTAAGAGCAGCATCCCTTTTAGTTTTATAGATTTTTCTCATCTTAACTATGTACGATTCGATGTATCCCCTTTTCATATAATCTTCAGCAATTACCTGGCTTAAAAGCGGTGTACAGGCATCAAAGGATTGCTTTTGTAGCTCCAATCTGGCTATTATATCCTCTCTGGCTATAATCCATCCGAGCCTAATTCCTGGTGATAGCACCTTAGAAAAGGTACCGAGATATAGAACCGTACCAGAATCATCAAGGCTCTTTATAGGTCTGTAATCATTCTCATCACCTGTAAAATAAAAATCACCGTAAGGATCATCTTCAACAATTGGTATTTCATACCTATTTGCTACTTCAAGAAGTCTCTTTCTCCTGTCCATTGAAAGTGTGATCCCGGAAGGATTATTGAAATTGGGTATTGTATAGATAAATTTTACCTCTTTCCCCAGTTTCTTAAGATGTTCTAACTTCTTTTCAAGAACCTCTATAATGATACCCTTCTCATCAACCTCTACACCTTCAACTATTCCCATAAAACTGTAGAAAGCAGCTATTGCACCTATAAAGCTGGGTATTTCCACAATTACAGTATCTCCAGGGTTTAAAAACAACTTTGATACCAGAGATAGAGCCTGCTGTGAGCCAGTTGTAATAATAATGTCCTGGCCATCCATCGAAATACCTTTTTTCTCCACCATTCGCTCTTTAATTTTTTCAATCAGTGAAGTAAACCCTTTAGTTGCACCATACTGAAGGGCATCAATAGCCCTTTTATGTGACCATTGATTAATAATCTCTTTTACACTATCAAAGGGGAGATTAACGGAATCAGGCATTCCGCCACCCAGCGATATTATTCCTGGTTTACTTGCCATTTTCATCAATTCTCTAATCTTAGAACTCTTTAATCCCCTGATTGAATCAGCATATAATCCTTTCATGTCCATATCTAAACAACCTCAATTATTAGTCTGATAAGTTATACCGAAACGATTAAACTCCTTCCCTTATGAAAAGCCTTAAGATTAACATCAACATACTGGGGTTTTACAAGTTTTTTTATTGAACTCTCATAAGATTCAACACAAAAAGGCAAAAAAGTTGATGCAGCACCAAGCATTATTATATTTTCGGTCTTTATATTACCAACCTCAAAGGCTAATTTCTCGGCATTTATAATGTAAACATAATTCAATATATCCTTTAATTCTTTTTCGATATTTTCGACATATCTTTCATTTCCCGAAGAAACAGTAACAGGCATAATCTTTCTAGTATTTACTACGGCTTTTGTTTCGGTATTACAGTACTTGAGACCTCTCATGGCCTCTAACTGCTCAAGACCAATAAGAATATCGGCATCTCCGCTTTTAATCAGAGGCGAATAAACCTTTTCTCCAAATCGGATCTGTGAAATTACGCTTCCACCCCTTTGAGCCATACCATGAACTTCATTTGCCTTAACATCATACCCGGAGTATAGTGCAGTTTCAGACAAAATACTGCTTGCAAGCAGAATCCCTTGCCCACCCACACCAACTATAACGATATCGATAATTTCTTCCATATACCCCCCAATAATAAAGCCCTAAATTATCATCTGAATTATTATTTTTATTCATAAATATTATAGCTTAGCAAAACTAAATTTTTTCTTTCTGTGCCAATATCTTCCGGTCAAACGAAGATATATCTATTTTTCTTAATACCAGATTTTATTTATATTACAAACTATAGAATAGACAAGTAAATTTCCAATCATAATAAAAACTTAGTTTGCCCATCCGTTTTATTAAAAATAAAAAAATAGTATTCTTATATATAATATGTGTAACCTTAACTTCATAAATTATGCAGGAAAAATTTTTTAATTTAGCCAATAATTTAATAGAAAAATTAAAAGTTGTATATTTATTATTCTATCTATTCTTTTAATTAGGTTTCCCTAAAATCAACTATATCAATATAGGATTTGGTTTTATAGAAACACAAAAAAACAACTATTTCAATCTAAAGAAAGGGTTAATCCCTCTCTTCTGTAATCACCTATCCCTATATATCTATCTTTATCTCTAAAAATAGCATGCACATCACCAATTGGTTCGTCTTTAAACTTGATATTATAACCAATCTGTTTTAAGCTATCCACCATATCTTTCGTAAAGAGACCTTTTTCAAGAAAAAGAGTATCCGGCCATGCCTGATGATGAAATCGACCACGTTTGATTAGAGCTTCATAACTATTGACTTGCCCCGTTACATAGGGGAAAATTATATTTGCCAGTGTTGTTGGTATAGTCGGCCCACCCGGAGTACCAAGTATAGCAGTAACCCCCTTTGTATCTGTAATAATAACCGGAGACATTGAACTTGCAGGCCTCTTCCCCGGAGCTATTAGGTTTGCTTTATTTCCCATAACTCCAAAATAATTTACAATCCCGGGTTTGAAAGAAAATGCGTCTATGGATCCATTAAGTAAGAAGCCATATCCCTTTACGCTATACTTTGAGCCATACCTGAGATTAAGTGTGTACGAGTTTGATACAGCATTACCATCCTTATCTATTACCGAAAAATGGGTTGTGTTATCCCCCTCTTTAATGGTGTCCGCCTCAAGAGAGTAACCCAGCATGTTTGCCATTTCAGAAGTAGGAATATCTCTATCTCTGAAACGATCAACCGCTTCTTTCCAATATACTTTATCAAAAATCCTCCTGTAAAACTCGTTTCTATCCAGAGAAATATCACCCATGTATCCCTGTCGATTTATAAAAGCTGCCTTAGAACTCTGTGAAAAAGCATGGTAATAATCAACCGAATCTATTTTGATGTTATAAAATCTATCATTATCCAAAATATTGAGCAAATTTATCAATACAGCACCACCGCCCTCCGGAGGAATCGTCCATATCTTATGCCCATTAATTTCACAAGAGATTGGTTCAACTTCTTTCACTTCATAGTTTTTAAGATCCAAATATGATAAAAAACCACTGCTTTTTCTGATTTCATCACTAATAGCTTGAGCTATTTCCCCATGATAAAATATTCCTTCCCCTTTTTCTGCAATAATCTCAAAAGTATGGGCAAGGTGTTCATTTTTGAATATATCCCCTTCTTTATATTTTCCAGTTTTCTTTACATAGATTTCTTTAGATTCAGGAAAAGTGGAAAGTTTTGGCGATAATCTATTTAGGCATTCCACCTGATAATGAGTTAGCGGATATCCTTTTTTAGCCAACTCAGATAACTTCTTTAAGATTTTTTCAGATGAAAGTTTGCCATAGGTGGAATGTAAATTATAGAATGCTTTTACTGTTCCAGGTGTACATATGGATAATGTCCCGTATGAGGTTTTTTCAGGATCTATCTCTCCCTTACTATTAAAATACCTATTTATATCTATGGACAAAGGAGCTTTTTCACGGTAATCTATAGCCCGAGGAGATTCCCACCCTTGTTTATAATAAACAAGGTATCCACCACCACCAATATTACCAGCCTGTGGATGGAAAAGCGCAAGTCCAAAAGCAAGAGCAAATGCTGCATCAAAGGCATTTCCACCCTCTTTCAAGATATCAACTGCGAACTCTGTACCCCATCTTGATACGGAAGATACAACTGCTCTTCCCTTTGATACTGAAACATCTATTCTTTGATTTGTTTTGATTTTCACCCTGTAGGAGTCGTATCCCTTCAATAGAATTACCTATAAGATAGATTTTATTATCTATCTTTCAATTTAATAATATGGAAGGGAAGTTTCAATTTAATTTAAGAATATCCATTTTTTTCTGTCTTATGATTAAAATCATAAAGATACTAAGGTTATATTAGCTAACCCTAAAAAATAAATTCGATAATAAAGGAACGACTATCGTTTCTTATTAATTTCCTCTATTCCACAAAATCGAGGATTCTTCTTTTCTTCATAGGATATTTCAGTTTATCCAGAGCAGCGTGCTCAATTTGCCTGATTCTTTCCTTAGTTAGATTGTACTTTTCGCCTATTTCTTTTAGCGTAAGAGGCCTTTTCCCGTTTAATCCAAAGTGCCTGTTGATAACATCTCTCTCGATGGGTTTTAATTTACATAAAACTTCATTTATAATCTCCTTTAGATTGACTTTTTCCGCTACTTTCTCAGGATGCTCATATTTATCATCATCAATTATGTCAACTATGGTATCGGAGTTTGTATCATCAGAAAGTTGCTGATCAAGTGAGATAGGTCTATAAACTTTTCTTAATTTCTTAATGAAATCAGTCTCATTAAAATTATCCATTTTTGATATCTGATTTGCATACTTAAGCGGTAATTTAATTGATGTTGATTGCTCAAAGATAGCCTTTAACATAAAATGCCTGATCCACCATCTTGCATAGGATATAAACTTGAACCCTTTATTAACATCAAACTTTTCTACCGCCCTTATCAATCCCATATTCCCCTCGTTTATAAGATCCATTAAAGGCAAACCAAGATTCTGATATTTCAGTGCTATACTGACAACAAATCTAAGGTTGGAAACAATCAACCGCTCTTTTTCTTTTTCATCCCCCATAGATGCTTTTCTAGCACATATTTCTTCTTCTTCCCTTGTTAAAACCGGGATATGCTCTATCTGTTTTAAATAAATCCTAACCGGGTTACTATATTCTCTTGATTTTTTCATTGGTCTCTCCTCAAAAAGTTCTCTTATAAAAATTACAATTGCTATTTTGGTTCTACCTTAAGCTCTTTCATTTTTAATCTTAATGTTTTATAATCTATTCCAAGTAGCTTAGCTGCTTTAACCCTGTTCCACTTAGTTTTTATCAGGGCTTCTTCAATAGCTTTTTTTTCTGCAATATTTTTAGCACTCTTCGATATTTCCTTTAAATTCTTTCCATTTAAAGATAAAGGCTCAGTCTCAAGACTCTTTTCAAAAATAGGAAAATCTTCTCTCTTTAAATGGTCTCCACCTGCCAGTATAAATGCTCTTTCCAGTATGTTTTCAAGCTCTCTCACATTTCCTGGATAATCATAGGAAAGCAGCAATGATTCTATTTCATCATTAATTTCCTTTATATCACACTTTAATTTTTGATTTAGTTTATTCATTATATGTTTAACCAGTACTGGTATATCCTCCTTTCTTTCTCTCAAAGGTTTTATATGAATTGGGACTACATTCAGACGGTAATACAGATCATCTCTAAAGCTGCCTTTTTTAATCATCTCTTCTAGATTTTTATTTGTAGCTGAAATAATCCTTACGTCCACCTTATAAGAGTTATTTCCTCCAATAGGTGTAACCTCACTATCCTGAATTACCCTTAACAGTTTTGCCTGCATATTTATTGGCATTTCTCCAATTTCATCAAAGAACAATGTTCCACCATTAGCAATCTTAAACTTCCCGTCCCTCTTCGAAACTGCTCCGGTAAAGGCCCCCTTTTCATATCCAAATAGCTCACTCTCGAGAAGGGCTTCAGGAATTGCCGAACAGTTAACAGCAATAAAAGGCCGATTGGCTCGATAGCTTAACCTATGTATTTCTCTTGCCACAAGTTCCTTCCCGGTTCCGCTTTCACCCGTTATCAGAACGTTCACTTTATCATTTACAGCAACCTTCTTGATAAGATTTTTTACCTCCTCCATAGCCTTGCTTACGCCTATCAGTTCAAACTTTTCATTCAATTCTTCGAGTTGATCCTTAAGTATTCTATTCTCAATCTTTATATTGAAGGCATCCATAGCCTTTTTTACATTAATTATTAGTTCATCCTTACCAAAGGGTTTTGTAATATAATCAAAAGCTCCATTCTTCATCGCTTCTACAGCTGTCTCAATTGTTCCGTAAGCGGTCATCATAATTATATTTGATTTTAATCCAAGCTCTTTTGCCTTCTTTATAAAGCCCATTCCACCCATTCCTGGCATTTTCATATCAATCAAAACAACACTGAATTCTATCTCATTTGCTAATTTCAGAGCTTCTTCAGAAGAATAGGCCTTTTGTACTCTATAATTTTCCTTTTCAAGGATATTTGCAATAATATTGGCCTGTATCTCTTCATCATCTACTACAAGAACATCTCTATTCATCAATACTCCTTTTAACACAATTTTTCATCTTCATTCAAGAGGATCATAAAACATATTAGCTGTTCACCACATTATCTGAAACTGGAAATAGAATAGAAAAGGTTGTACCATTACCCTTCTTAGAATTAACCGTTAACCTTCCATCATGTTTCTGCACTATACTTAAAATCAGCGGCAATCCCAGACCAAAACCCTGCTTTTTTGTTGTGTAGTAAGGTTTGAATATTTTGCTCATCTCATCCTTTTCAATTCCGATTCCATTATCTACAACATCAACTCTTATTCTTCTATGGTCTATATTGCTTGTTTTTATAGTTATCTCCCCTCCCCTTGGCATTGCCTCAATAGCATTAATAATTAAGTTTGAGAATACAATTTTTAATTTTTCTTCATCAGCCAGGATTGGGTTTACATCATCATCTAATTCCATTTTCATAGATATATTGTTCTTTACCAAGCTTGGTTCTAATTCAGATCCAACTTCCTTTATTATCTCGTTTACATTAGTTTCTTTGAATTCAAATCTATCCGGTACAGTTAATCTTAAAAATCCCTCAACAATCTTATTTATTCTCGCCAGTTCTTTTTTCATATTCTCAAAGAGTTTGTAGAATTCATACCGCTTTTTTGAATCATTGGGGCTGAGATTTGTCTCTATATAATCCATGGTTAATCCAATAGTGTTTATTGGATTTTTAATTTCATGGGCTATTGCAGCAGCAAGAGTTTTTGTTAATTCCACACTCTCCTGCCTTGATCTTTCCTCCTCCTGCTCAAGCAAATCTCTCTGCATTTTTGTAAAAGACTTTGCAAGAAGATCCAATTCTTTACATCCCGAAATTTGATGATCATTAATTAAATTGTCTCCGTTCTTATATGAGTGTGCAATTTTAAGTATTGGTTTCGATATAGAACGGGAGACATACAACGCAATACCTATTCCTATCGCTCCTGAAATAATAAAAAGCAATACGAGTCTCTGGTGTAACTTACGTATAATTTGAAGGGAGGTCGCAATATTTGAATCGCCAACAATAACCGGATAATCTCTATTTAATAAGAAGCTGTTCCTCATATCTCCTGTTAATTCCATTCCCATGAAATAATCATACGTTAGAGGTGAGAATTTTTTACCTTTTGCAATTATCTCATTGTTTTCCATCGTAATACATATGAGATATATCCCAATAATATTCGTTACTATCAAGAAAAGTATAATTCCGATAATTTTATTACGTATACAGGTTTTTGAAAACATAGGGTCCCTCCCTCATTATAAATTAGCAATTATTGTACCATTTTTAAGACATTCTATTTTGGGATTGTAAATCATTATGGTATATAATATTATGGATTTGTTACAATAATATCTATAACAAATATAATAGGGTTTTGGATATTATATGGAAAGAAATCATAAAAATAGGGTATAAATTCCCTTTTTTTCTTAGGCAGTTTTTTGTATAAGAATAATTTTAAATAAATAAAACCTTAATTAATTATATGACCTATGTCCCCTACAAGCTTCAAAAACTTTTCTGCATCATTATTGCTTCCCACTATAGATCCGTAGTGCATTGGAATCGCTACCTTTGGTCCTATAATTTTTGCAGCTTCAGCAGCTTCTTCAGCATCCATTGTATAAGTTCCTCCAACCGGGAAAAACGCTATATCAGCCTTTATATCTTTCATTTCTGGTATTAAATCTGTATCACCCGGTAAATAGTAGGAGGTACCGTCCAGTGTAAAGATATACCCATTCCACTTATTTGATTTTGGATGAAACTCCTTATTGATATTGTATGCAGGTACAGCTTTAATATGTACCCCCTGAACATTGGCTTCATCGTAAGGTTCTAACCCTATAACATGGGGTACTATCTTTTTTAGCTTTTCAACACAATCTTTACTGCAAACAGTGGTTGTATCATCTCCTAAAAGTTTTGTAATGTCATCTGGAGAACAATGATCAAAATGACTATGAGTTATAAGAATTATATCGGATTTATCCTGATTTTTTATCTTAAAGGGATCGGTGTAAACCACTTTGCTCCCTACAATTTTAAATGTAGCATGACCTATAAATACTATATTTTCAAGATTCATAATTTCACCTCCTATCCAGCAATATTTATAATCATTATCCTCCTAAACCCTTTTCCATAGCCACTTTTTTTGCTACTGAATAAATATCCTCTATTTCAAAAGGTTTTTTTATTATAGAATAGACCCCCGATTTTATTATTTCATTCTCATCTGCCACCTCTTTGCCAGTAATAAAAACAATTTTAACTTCGTCATTATGTTTCATAATTTCCTTTGCTGCTTTAACACCCCCCATTTTTGGCATTAGATAGTCCATAAAGATTATATCAAAGGGATTCTGCTTCGCAATTTCCAGGCCGTATTTTCCATCTTCAGCAAGTGTAACTCTGCATCCCTTCTGATTGAAGAAATAGTACAGTGTATTTCTGACAAACTCCTCATCATCAACCACAAGAACATCCAGATCAAGATTCTCAAAACTATCAACATACATTTCGGGAGCAAGTATTCCCTCTCTTATTTCTTCACCCGATCCACCAACGTATGGCAAAGTAATTGAATAGACAAATCCTTTTCCTTTTTTTGTTATATCTATTGTTCCCTTATGATTAAATATAATTCTGTTACACATCGACAGAACATTCTTATTTTCTATTCTACCCTCTTCACTATCCATTTTGAGAATCGGTTCGTTAATTGCAAGTATCCTTTTTATAGTTCTAAAATCATCCTCGCTTACTCCGCATTTTTCACAGCTTACATCGATTTTTACAATGCCATTTTCATCCGATGACATAATAGTGATTGCAGTACCTTCATCAGCATCTTCAATAAAATCTCTAAGGATATTGAAAAAAACCTGAACAAGCTGATCTCTATCCCCTTCAAGTAGATAATCCCTATCCATTTCATAATTAATAGTACAATTTTTTGAACGGCACTGTGGTTTAACAAGATCTATGGATTGCTTTATTATTTCACCAATTGTAGCATTTTCAATTTTTGGATTTTCGATTCGTACAAAGGCTCTTAAATTTTTAATTTCATTTCTTACTCTATATGATGAGTCCATAACTACTTTAAATGAATCTTCTATTAGCTTTTTATCCTCTGGATTTAGCAGAGCAAGTTCTGCATAACCCTGCATACCTGTAAGTATATTATTTATTGCATGTGCTGTATCTCCTAAAAGCTTTTTTAGAAACTCCGGATCTATCACTCTCGAAAAGCTTTTTAAATTTGCCTCTAACAAAATATATTTAAAAATAAATATGATCTGCTTTTCAAAGATTGACCTATCTGTATCCAGAAAAACCATCCCTTCAACCTCATCCATATCCTCTGGAACTGAATATTTTTTTCCGATTAGCAGAAAGAAGAAGGGGGATTTATTTCTATTATTTCTCAGATTCTTTGTTTCAATATAGTATAAAGGATCTAAAAACAATGCTTCAACATCATCATGTTCTATAAAAGTTGATAATTCATCGGGAGAATCAACATTAGTTATGTAATAGCCGTAATTTTTTAAAATGTCTTCAAGGATCTGTTCCTGATCTTTTTTTATTTCCTTTGAAAGGATAACTATTCTTTTCATATTAATTATATTCTATTAGAAAAATGTGGAGATTTCAAATATTAATACATGTTTTTTACTGGAAATTAATCGCACAATTTATTGAACCAGGTGAAACCTACTCTTCATCTTCAGCATTTAAAATAGAGATGAGTTCCCTATTACAATCGATAAAATCTTCAAGGGTGTCTTCAAGAGATTCTAAATTTAAACCGGTATAGTATAGTTTTGAGAATACAGAAAAATCTATTTCGTCCTCCTCCCTGACAATATTAAAATAATTTCCGTACTCATAACATATGTTCATCATATCCTCTAAATGTTCTCTTAAAAAATCCTCTTCATCACTTTCAAATGTGTAAGTATTGGCTATTTCAAGGAAGTTGTTATCACCCTCAACAAAAAATGTTCCGTAAACTTCATCATCTTTTCCAAAAGATGCCTGATATAGTTCATCTGATTCTTCTTTATCAAACAGATTGTAACCCAATTCACTGAAGATTGTTTCTACCCTTTCAATAAGCTCTTTCATATCATCTTCCTGCCATTATTTAGAAATCTTCTATCATCAATCAATAAAACTGCATTTAACTCTGCTACAAAAATAAAATCATATTTTTATTTAGCCTAAGATTAATAATCTACTCCATCTCCATTATCTTGTTTAATTTCTGAATAACAGTGGTCTCTTCATATGTATTTATTCCCATAGAGCTATTGCCCCACATAAGAATTATTCTCGCTTCATTTGGGGTAAAATCAACCTTTCCATTTTCCGCAGAGTTTAGCTTATTTAAGATAATCTCTTCCTCTGGAACAATGATATCTCCATCACCCCAATGTCCACCATGGATGTTATTCTCAGCCCATATTTTGATTACCTGTATCTCTCCAGGAGACAAATCTATCTTCATATCTCTTTAATTTCTCATCTATTCAATAAAATATTTTTGAAAACATATTAATTTTTCAAAAGCTAATGTCATTAAGTTTTAACGTCAAGAATTAACTTGACCTAAAAATCACCTGTTAATATATTGTTTTTAACTTTCAAGCGGGAGTTTGTAAAGATGGCTCGTGTATGCGAAATATGTGGAAAAGGAACAGTTGCTGGTAGATCTTATGCTACAAGAGGTTTGGCAAAGAGAAAAAAGGGTGCAGGTATAAAGATAACAGGGATAACTAAACGGAGTTTTTCTCCTAATCTCGTAAAAAAGAGAATCATCATTAATGGTAAGGTTAAAACAGCTAAAATATGTACAACCTGCCTCAGAAGTGGCAAGGTGGTTCTTGCAAAATAGCAATTCAAAAGTTTTTCTAACCCTTTATTAAAATCAAAATTACTTTTTTGAAGATAAATTAAGATATAGGTTCACTATAAAAAGATAGGTCGCTATTGTTTTGAGCATTGATTCATGAAGGTAAGGAATATTTAATTACTTATATATTAATAATTACGTCTATTTGTTCGAAACAACATAATTCAGTTTTTATAAAAAACTCTTAATATCAGTTGAATAAAAAATCTTTTTCAATCGAGTTGTCAAATAATTTTTAGATTTTCCATTAACTACAGCTATGAAAATTAAAGAGAAAAAACAGTTCTTTAAAAAAACTGTTTACTTAAATATAATTCTATCCCTATTATTTATTCTTATAAACTCATGTAGAACTAGCATGGTAATGACCGAAACCCCCAGCCCTCCGCAGGAAAAAACTGTAAAGGCTCCTAGAAAAGTTATTAAACAAAAACCTAACAATTCAAAATTGGAAAGTGAAACCTCATCAGAACCATACCCAATACACAAAAGAATAAAGACTACATTTTTTTATATTGGAGAAAACGATATATATAAATCTGGTGTGATTGATAACGGTTCCAGCGCGTGGACAGAAAACTGGGTTAAAGCCTATGGAGGTATAGATTTTCCGGATAAAAGAGATGGTTATTTTCCTGCAGGATTTATACCGAAAGAGAATCCCTTCTATTTTGCCCTGCCATATAATGATGTAACTGACCATGGACATAAAGAATCCGTAAAGAGTATACCGATATTAAAAAAATGGAAGGCACTGGAAGATTCAAAAGGTAGTGATGATTTTGTATCCTACTGCAAAAATAAATGGATCAAAATAAACTACAGAGGAAAGGTCTGCTATGCACAGTGGGAAGATGTGGGTCCCTTTGAAACCGATGATGTTAACTATGTATTTGGAAATGCCAGACCAAAAAACAAGAAAAATGGTGGGGTTGGGCTTGATATTTCTCCTGCATGTTTTAAATATCTCGGTATGAAGGATAATGACTACACTGACTGGCAGTTCGTAGATTTTAAGGATGTTCCGGATGGTCCGTGGCTAAAATACATTACAATATCAAATCCTAAATGGTGAAAACTTAATTAAGGTCTTAAAAGCTTGATAACTTTACACTTTGTGCGAAGATCTACCTTCTGGATTCTTCCCTTTTCTGCTGAATAATATCCTTTACCTTCATAATTCTTGTTAGATTTGATCGTTCCATCTCGGAAAGTTTCATCGTGATATATTTTATAGTTTCCGTAATATTCGGTATCAATATATACTCAAGAGCGTTTACCCTACGCCTTGTTTTTTCAATCTCTTCAGCTAACAGTATTGAAGTTTTCTCAAGCTCAGCGAGTTTAAGTAGGGAGTTTAATAGATTGCCAAACCTTTTTACGAAATTGTCAACAAGAACTGTGCTTGTGCTTGTACCATAATTAAAGGGATTGCCGGTAACCTCGACCGTAAACTTAGGAACTTTGAGATTCATTATTTTTCTGGTTTCAGATTTTAATCTTGTTTGGGCTCCAGGTATCGCAAGAAGGTTTTCTATAACCTCTCCACCGACGACTCCTTCTGCAACGGAGTAGCTCTGAAAAACCGATTGAATTTCCCTGTCAATTTCTAGCCGAATCTTTTTAGTATCTTCAATAATAGACAGAAAATTCCGTACAAGCTCATCCTGTTTATCCTTCAGGAGTTTATGCCCCTTCTTGGCCAGAACGAGTCTCCTCTTTAGCCTCAGGAGTTCCATTCTTGTAGGGTTCACATCCAGTTTCATCAGCAATCCTCATGAATCATATTTTCTATACCCTAAAACCTCAACATTTTAAAAAAAATCATAAGTTATTTGCACAAACTATACTTCTTTTTAACCACCTATTTCATTTTACTTTGACTCAGCAACTTCTTTTTCTTTCTTAAATCTTGGAAGATACTTTTCAATAAACTCAGGTCTTATCCTCTTGAGTTCGATTGTTGGCAGCGATGCAAGTAACTCCCATCCAAGGTTAAGTGTAAAATCTATGCTTCTGTCTTCTGTTTCATCTTGAGCTATGTATCTTCTTTCAAAACTCTCGGCAAATTGATAGTATATCCTGTCAAGATCGGACAGTGCAGCCTCTCCAAGAATAACCTCAAGCTCCCTTGCCTCTAGCCCTCTTGCATAAGCTGCAAAAAGCTGATTAAATACATCGGCATGATCCTCCCTCGTTTTGCCAGCTCCAATTCCCTTATCCTTTAATCTGGACAGAGATTGTAAAACATCAACTGGTGGATAGATCCCTCTCCTATGCATTGCACGTGATAGTACAATCTGCCCTTCAGTGATATAACCCGTCAAATCAGGAATCGGATGGGTTTTATCGTCCTCTGGCATCGTTAAAATAGGAATCTGTGTAATCGATCCCTTCCTGCCCTGTATTCTTCCGGCCCTTTCATAGATGGTAGATAGGTCTGTGTATAAATATCCAGGATATCCCCTCCTACCCGGTACCTCCTGTCTTGCTGCTGAAACCTCTCGGAGAGCCTCACAGTAATTTGTCATATCTGTCAGGATTACGAGCACATGCATATCTTTATCAAAGGCCAGATACTCTGCTGCAGTTAGAGCAAGCCTTGGTGTTGCTATTCTTTCAATCGCCGGGTCAGAAGCAAGGTTAACAAACATTACTGTCCTTTCAATAGCCCCGGTTTCCTGGAAGTTTTGAATAAAGTACTGTGCTTCTTCAAAAGTAATGCCCATCGCAGCGAAAACAACTGCAAACTCCTCCTCCTTACCAAGCACCTTAGCCTGCCTCGCAATCTGAGCGGCCATTTTGGAATGCGGTAGACCGCTACCCGAAAAGATCGGTAGTTTCTGCCCTCTAACAAGGGTATTTAAACCATCGATTGTCGAAATTCCAGTCTGGATAAATTCAGATGGGTAGTCTCTGGCATAAGGATTGATCGGAGCAGAATTAATATCAAGACGCTTTTCAGGGATGATCTTCGGCCCCTTGTCAATAGGTCGACCCTGTCCGTCAAATATTCTTCCTAGAATATCATCGGAGACATCAAGCTCCATCCCCTTTCCTTTAAATCTTACTTTTGTCTGAAATATATTAACACCCGTAACCCCTTCAAAAAGCTGGATCAGTGCCCGGTCTCTATCAACTTCCAGGACTCTTCCATTTCTCAGCTCTCCATTTGGAAGCTCAATTTCAACCAATTCTTCGTACTTTGCACCTTCAACCTCTTCAACAAGCATCAAGGGGCCAGCAACTTCTCTTATTGTATTGTATTCCTTAATCATTTATGCCTCCGCTATAACCTTCTCTTTTAGTTCTTTAAACGCAGCAGATATTTCATCATTAAGAGAATCAAACTCCTCAATCTTTGATTCAGTGATATATTTCATTCTTGCAATCTTTTCTCTGACCGGTAATGCAGCAATATCCAGTATCGAAACTCCATTTTTCAGGGCATCTTTACCCATATCATGAAAGGCCATTATAATTTGCATCATTTTAGCCATCTTCGTGTAAGATGTATAAGTGTCAACCTCATGAAAAGCATTTTGATGCAGAAAATCTTCTCGAATAGACCTTGCTGTTTCCATTATAAGTCTATTTTCCGGAGAAAGTGCATCAAGACCAACTAATCTTACTATTTCCTCCAGTTCCGCTTCTTCCTGTAGAATTAACATTGCTCTGTTTATATTATCCATCCACTGCTTGCCTAACTTTTCAAGAAAATAATCTTCCAGGTTAGGAATATAAAGCGAATAGCTAGTTAACCAACTTATTGCCGGGAAGTGTCTCCTGTAAGCAAGCTTATCCTCAAGACTCCAGAATACTTTAACAACCCTCAACGTAGCCTGGACAACTGGATCCGAAAGATCACCACCGGGTGGAGATACTGCACCTATAGCACTCAAAGCCCCGACTCTCTCTTTACCATCTTTTTCACTTCCCAGGGTTATTACCTTTCCTGCCCTTTCATAAAATTCCGCAATTCTTGTACCCATGTATGCAGGATAACCCTCTTCACCAGGCATCTCTTCAAGCCTACCTGACATCTCTCTCATAGCTTCTGCCCACCTTGATGTAGAGTCAGCCATCAAAGCTACAGAATATCCCATATCCCTATAGTATTCCGCAATTGTTATGCCTGTATATACTGATGCTTCTCTCGCTGCAACAGGCATATTCGACGTATTTGCAATCAAAACAGTTCTTTTCATCAGCGGTTCGCCGGATCTTGGATCTTTTAATTCAGGAAACTCCATCAATACGTCCGTCATTTCATTTCCGCGTTCACCGCATCCTACGTATACAATAATTTGGGCATCTGCCCATTTAGCAAGCTGATGTTGAACAACAGTTTTACCGCTACCAAAAGGGCCCGGTACACAGGCAGTTCCGCCCTTAGAAATCGGAAAAAATGCATCTATAACCCTCTGACCTGTAGCCAAAGGTTCATTTGGAGAAAGCTTCTCCTTATAGGGCCTGGGTTTTCTTACAGGCCATTCCTGCATTAAGGTTACCTCAACATCCTTGCCGTTATCTGCTTCAATA
>QNBN01000032.1 GCA_003645695.1 Spirochaetota bacterium
AGGCCTTAAATTGTTATTTTTCATAATTTTCACATAATACATGATATATAATTGCTTATATTCTAAAGAGTTATCAATTAGACCTTTTTTAAAAAATGATAAAAATAGTTTTTAGAACGAACTCATTAATAATTGTTTATTAAAAACAACGGAAAACTCTGGTGTAAACTACTATATTAACGAATAAAACAGTAACTTAAGTATTAGCTAAAGTTTTCCCATTATTTTCCGTTACATTCATTGTAATGAAGCGAAAAAATAGACCTTTAGTAAGTTTAAATACAATTATTTATATTCTGCTTGTTGTGGTAAGTCTGTGGATTATTTATCTCATGATCTACGGCCATGGTGGTATTTTGGAGAGAAAGAAAATTGTAAATGAAATAACACTTTTACATAGAGAGATTAACAACCTGAAAAGTGAAAAATCCAGGTTTGAATGGGAAATAGAAAATCTAATATCGAATAAAGATTATCTAGCCGGGTTAGCACATGAAAATGGTTATAGAGAGGAAAATGAAACCATATTTAAGTTTTTAAAAAGAGACGGGGTAAAAGTATCAGACAAACTTCAAAATACATCAAGATAAAGAGCTCCCATAATTTATTAAAATAAAAATTCTATCATTTTTAAGTCCAGCAGTTAAAATTAGTGAAAATTTAGGTTAAAAAAATTATCAATTTATTTCTGAGATGTACAAAAATTATTGACGAAAGTATAAAATTTTGGTAGTATTAATAACACTAATAATAGGAGTAGTATTTATGAACAAAGTAAAGATAAATATTACAATTGATGAGGAACTTTACAATTGGTTGAATGAACAAAGGGATATGGTGCCTCTTTCCACATATATCAATTATCTTTTAACTGAGAGGAAAGAGGCAGAGGAACTGATTAAAAACTACAAACAGGATGAGAGTGGAGTAAGAAAGTTTATTGAAAAGACACTCGCCAGAATAAAAGGGGGTGATAAATTTCTGGAGATCCTTTCCAAGGAGTATCTTAGGGATGTATAGTATTAACGATTAAAGTTTTATTCATAAAAATTATGGTTTATCGTAGTTATATCTTTCTATTTAGTACAAGCGTTTTTTTGTTACTTTTAATAAAAGTATTTGAGTTTTAATAGAGATTATAAAATATTTATGAGTACTTAATTCAAATTTTTTATAGATATAAGACGAGGAGGCAAGCAAAATAAAGTTTTATCAAAACTAAAGGTTTATTTACCTATTATTTAATTTGGATATTAAATATTAGGCAATATGTTAATTTGTACTTTTTGTAAGTACAGAAAGATAGATAGATAGGTGTGCTTTCAATCATAATTTAAAGTAAGATTGCTTATTGTTTATATTAAAAAGAACTTTAGATAACTGAAGGGGGCGTAGAATGGGTATAAAGAATAAATTAAAAACAGGGGCTGTAAAAATTGGCGCTAAGACAGCTACGAAGTTGATGACAACTCTATCTGAAGAAAAATGGATGAAGCTTGTGCATCCATTGATTGCAAGGCAGAAGATGCCTGAAGCAGCTTTGATGATAGACCTTATGTTAAGAAGGCTTCATAGGGGATTTCCGACCCTGGCGAAAAATGTTAAGGAGAGATTTATCCAGAACTTTATAGTAAAGCCATATACAACCTATGGTCCAAGGAGAAAGGCTTTTTATGAGGAAAACGGTTATGAAGTACCATCCCTGCTTGTAATTAGTCCCTCAATGAGATGCAACCTACGATGCTATGGCTGTTATGCATGGAAATATAAAAAGAGTGATGATCTTGATATTGATGTGGTTCATAGGGTAATAAATGAAGCCAAAGAGATGGGCATCTTCTTCTTTGTAATCTCCGGTGGTGAACCGACTTTCTGGCCCCACCTTTTTGAGGTTTTGGAAACTCACAATGATGCAATTTTCCAGATATACACGAATGGTACATTAATTGATGAAAAGATGGCTGATAGATTTGCTGAAGTGGGGAATGCACTTCCGTGTATTAGTGTTGAAGGATTTGAGAAAGAAACGGATGAAAGAAGGGGAAAAGGCACCTTCCAGAAGATTAGTAATGCAATGGATCTTTTGCGGGAGAAAGGAGTAATCTTTGGATTCTCCGCGACTGCAACAAGATATAACAATGAATTAATTGTAAGCGATGAGTTTGTTGATTATTTTATAGAAAAGGGTATATATATTGGCTGGTATTTCAATTATATCCCAATAGGTAAGGATCCTGATCTTGATCTTATGCCAACTCCTGAGCAGAGAGATTACAGGAGAAAGAGAATAATTGAGCTTAGGGATAAGAAAAAAGCCGTATTGGCAGATTTCTGGAATGACGGGATTCTTACCAATGGTTGCCTTGCCGGTGGTTATGAGTATATGCATGTTATTTATAATGGTGATGTTGAACCCTGTGTTTTTGCACATTTTGCAGCGGATAATATAAAAGAAAAATCTCTAAAAGAAATAATTGAATCACCATTCTTTATGGCCTTTAGAAAGAGAAGACCCTACAATGAGAATCTATTAAGACCATGCACAATTATTGATAATCCTCATATACTCAGGGATGCTGTTAAGGAAGGGAATGCACATCCAACCCATGATGGTGCGGAAACAATAATAACAACTATAGCACCTAAGATAGATGAATACGCTAAAAAGTGGGGTGAAGTGGCTGACAGGGCATGGAAAGAAGAGTATGAAAACAAAACATACAAGGGACATCTTGATTTGGTTGAGGAAGTAATGAATCCTAAAGCAGCAAAGAAAAAAAAGAAGATTGAAGAGAAAATGGAAGTTGAGGTTAAATAGAATTAAAACTTTGAATTATGTTAAAGGCTGCCTTTAATGGCAGCCTTTTTATTTTAACAAGATAATAAATATGAGAGAATTGTAAATTTTTAAAAAATCATTTTATAGATGAGTTTAATATAAAAACCAGTTTTGCTCTATAGAATGAAGCGATGAGATTTTTATCATACAAGAGATTATAAATTTTTTACCTCAATGGATTCAAAAATGGATTCAAAGCTCAAAATAGTAGCACTCTAACTTTTTAGGTCGGAATCATAAATAAAAGGGAAGATTGTTTTGTTTTTAAAGTAATGATAGCTTGTATATTTTTTATTCTTTAGATCCCCTTTTAAATATTAAGGGGATTAATATTATACCGATATTTTAAAAAAACGGTGTGAGGAATATTATGGATGTTTGTGTGGGATGCCGACTGAAAAGAATGTTTTTTATCTTTTTGATGATGTTTATTCTTTTAATCCCACTTATGTATCAAAATATAGAAGCCGGTGAAAATGATCTTAATTTGATTGATATACCAAAAACATATACATCATACAGAGGCGATATGCATTTTGATTTTACAATGTATGATGGTGGTGGAGTTGTCGGTAGTGCAATTCTTTCAATATCAGATTTTGCATTTTTGGGGATCTATTTTGATATTGGGAATATAATAGGTAGTCAGGCCCTCGAATGGGATCAACCAGGTGTCATCGCTCGATTTCTGATTAGCGACGGAGTCGGTACAATCCCAAGAATAGCAATCGGTTATTCATATTTTATGAAAGGTGGAGTAAGTAAGATAAATGGGGTGCTGGTAAATGGTTTATATACAGTAGCTTCCCAGCAATATTTTTTGTTTGGAAATCAACAGACTGTTTTTTATGGATTAAGATATCCCATCATACCACTTGATTATTCGCGGCCTGAAAATACCTCCCTTTTTATTGGGACTGATATTATACTTAGCCCTCAATTCAGTATTAAAGGTGAAATTGAAAATTTCTATTTGAATCAAAAGCGATGGAACGAAGTTTATTATAACTTTGCTTTCAGTGTTAACATCGTGGATATGATTTCACTTTCGCTTGAATTTAAATATTCTCCCCAAATAGATAGATTTATAAGGCTGTTATCAATTGGTTATATCACACAATTTTAATTAATGGTCAGCTAAAATCAGGTGTCCAATCATATTGCAATTAAAAACAATATTTATTATACTTAATCAGAAATTTTGTAACTCAATTTGTAAAAATAGTTTTTAAGAGACCTATGTTTATCACTAATTTGTAAGTAGCTGTATCCATATTTAAAATAGAAAGGGCTGGGTTTTATAGGATGGAATTATTTAACAGATGCAAAAAATTGTTTGAAATAATAGATGAACATGCAGGAGATAGGGATAGAAGCAATACTATTGAGGCTGTTTTTATATTCAATCGAGATCTGCTGGATGGAAACTTTTTCTATATCACTGGCCTTTACCACGGTGTATTTGAGAATTGTGGCATTGTAATAGATAGAGAATGTAATTATAGAGTTTTAACTACAGCACTTGAAGAGGAAATTGTTAGCGAGAAATTCGACAATAAAAATATTTACATTTATAAAAATGATGGGGAAAGAAATCGTTCTATACATGAATCGTTGAAGGGATATAGAAGAGTAGGGATTGCATACAAGAATATTACCTATTCCTATTACACATGGTTAAAAGAAAGTTTTCCGAATATTCAATGGATTGATGTTTCCATCGCTTTTAAAAAGTTAAGAATGATTAAATCTAAGTTTGAAATAGCTGAAATCCAACATGCATGTGATATTGCGAGCAGAGTAGCGGATATGATTCCATCTTTCCTGAAAAAAGGGATGACAGAGCTTGAATTAGCAGCAAAAGTTGAGTATCATATGAAGCTAATTGGAGCTCAAGGTATAGCTTTTAATACAATATCTGCATTTGGTGAAAATAGTAGTAAACCTCATTACATTGGAGGAGATGTTAAATTAGAGGATCAGAGTGTGGTTCTGGTAGATTTTGGTGCTCAGTATCACGGTTACGTTTCAGATATAACCCAAACAATTTTAGTTGGTCAACCTCCGGCTGAGCTAATTGAAATATACAGGGTTGTTAGCCATGCTCAGCATATTGCATTTGAAATGATGCGTCCTGGGGTCAATGTACAAAATGTTGAAACAGAAGTAAGGAAATATATAGATAGTCATAAAAATTTTAAAGGTAGATTTATTCATAGTCTTGGGCACAGTATTGGAAGGGATGTTCATGATGATGGCTATCCGGGTGAAGAATGGGGTAGGTTGTTGCAGGCAGGAATGGTAATAACGGTGGAACCCGGGATATATATCCCGGGCAAATATGGTGTACGCCTTGAGGATGATGTTTTAATTGAAGAGAATGGATGTAAGGTATTAACTTCAGCAGATAAAGAGTTAATTATCCATGCCATACGATAAAAAAGACAGATTTTCAAGATACTTTACCCTGTTTTTACTATTCATTGAGATAGATGTATTTATCTGGGTTCTTTTTGAACTTGGCTACTCTTTTAGACCTCTGATTTATCAGGTAGGTAAAATAGTTATTGCCCTATTTTTGCTAGACGTATTAATAAAATTTATTGTGGAACCCTATCCTGTAACATACATCAGGAAGAATTGGTTTCAATGGACCGCTTTTTTTATTCTTATCTATTTTTATTTAAAATTCAGAGCTGTTCCGGTTACCGATAAATATATATTTATTTACTCAAGACTCTATCTAGGTTTTATAGAGGTTTTGCTTTTTACTAACTTTATTATGAGGTCTCAAGATATAAGGTCGATCTTTAGTTCATTTAGGGTTAACCCTGCTCAGTTAATAATCGTAAGTTTTGCATCCATAATTCTAGTTGGATCTTTTCTTTTGTACTTACCATATTCAACAGCAGAGGGTAAGGGCATAAGATACATTGATGCCCTGTTTACATCTACATCTGCAGTTTGTGTAACTGGATTAGTGGTTGTTGATACCGGATCTACCTTTTCTGTTATTGGGCAGTTATTCATTTTGTTCTTAATTCAAGCTGGCGGTCTTGGAATAATGACCATTGCTGCTTTTATTCAAGTATCGCTTGGGAGTCAGATGAGTCTATATGGTAGATTTTCAACGGCGGCTCTCTTAGACCAGTCAAATTTAAAAAATCTGTATACTATTATAAAATCAATTGTAGCTATAACCTTTGTAATGGAAACCATAGGAGTAATGATGTTTTATCCATATTTTCATAGTCTTTTTCATAATGATATTGGAAGAGCAATTTATTACTCAATCTTCCATTCGGTTTCTGCTTTCTGTAATGCAGGATTTTCACTGTTTAACAGTAGTTTTATGAATGATGTGGGGAATGTGTGGGTTAACTTTGTTCTCATGTTCTTAATTATAACTGGGGGCCTTGGTTTTACTGTTCTGCTGAATCTCTCAAAGAGGGTGGTATATGGACGAAAAGAGAGAATTACAGTACAAACCAGGCTTGTTTTAATTTCGACCTTAATCCTTATAATAACAGGTGCAGTACTGTTTTTTTTATTTGAAAAAAATAATATACTAAAGAATTATACTCCAATTGAAAAGTTTCTTGCTTCTATTTTTCAATCTGTGACAGCGAGAACGGCTGGCTTTAATACGGTTGATATAGGAAAACTTAGACCAGTAACTCTTTTTGCTATGAGTATTTTTATGTTTATTGGGGCTTCTCCTGGTTCAACAGGTGGAGGAATTAAAACAACTACTGTTTTTATTCTATTTTTATCCATTGTTACAATCCTTAGAGATCAAAGATTCAATACAATATTTAAAAGAAGAATTCCATACCAGGTTGTTAATAGATCTTTTGCCATTCTGGTGAGTGCCATTGTTCTTGTTATAAGTACAATTACCCTTCTCGGATTAACACAGGATTCACATTTTATTGGTCTATTTTTTGAATCCATCTCTGCATTTGGCACGGTTGGATTATCAACGGGGGTAACACCTCACCTTACAGACTTTGGGAAAATTGTTGTTATTATTACTATGTTCGCCGGGAGGATTGGACCTTTAACACTTGTTTTGGCAATTAGAAATGTTCAATCTACCAGACTTATTACTTATCCAGAGGAAAGAGTTATGGTAGGATAGGAGGTTTATTTAATGAAACAGTTTGCAGTTTTTGGGCTTGGAGTGTTTGGTGAATCGGTCGCTAAAAACCTTATGAAAGAAGGAATGGAAGTAATAGTTGTTGATACTGATGAGCGCAGGATTGAGACAATTAAGAATGATGTTACCGAAGCAGCTATTATGGATAGTACAAAAGAGGAAGCACTGCTTGCCATAGATATAAGCAGGGTGGATTGTGCAATTGTCTGCATAGGTGACAATATGGAAGCAAGCATTTTAACATCCCTGCTGTTGAAAAAGCTTGAAGTTCCAAAGATTATTGCCAGAGCAAACTCTGAAGCTCACAGACAGATTCTATCATTAATTGGTGTTGATGAAATAATATCTCCAGAAGAAGAGATGGGTTTGAGATTGGCAAGAAGATTAAGCTCGACTCATATTCTTCATCATCTCGATATTTCTGAAGAGCACACCATAGCAGAAGTGTTGATTAATGATAACTTTGTGGGTAAAACTTTGAGAGAATTGAACCTTAGATCAAGGTTCGGAGTTAATGTTGTTGGCATAAAGAAAAAGATACCTCATGTTACTGAAAATGGTGAGAATGTATTTATAGAGAAGTATGTTGATTTTCCTTCGCCTGACGATGTTTTTGAAGAGGGTGATGTTCTGGTAATGGTAGGAAGCGAGAGGGCAATTTCTGAGGTCGAAAAGTTTATAGAGAGAGGAGAATAACCCTTTAATTGCGATTGTAGGGCTTAAAATCAACTTATAAATTAAGCTTTTCAGGAGGAAAAATAATGAAACTATCATATAGCACAGTAATGAGAATTTATAGCACTTTTTCAATTTTATTCTTTCTTTTTGGGGCACTTGCTATTGTGTTTGGGGGTCAACCCTTAATAAAAACATATGAGTTAAATTTCCCGGGTATGTCTTCAACTATCTATGTGTTCAGAGTGGTCGTGATCGTTTTTTTTGGTGCTGGGTTTGTAATGAGTTCACTGTTCTTTGTGATATCAAGAAGGAGAGGGTTTGTAGCATATAAGAGAATAATAGATCGTATTTCAAGTGAAAGAAGCATGAGTTTTAATCTAAACATAAAGTTTCCAGAGTATGATGAATTTGGTAATCTTGGGAGATGGTTGAATAGATTCATTGAACAGCTTCGTGAGTTCGATAGAATAAAAGTTGAGAGGCTTAGAGCAGCCCAGCAAAAAATTACTTTTTTATCTGAATCAATAGATAAAGGGTTGGTAATAATAAACAATGAAATAAAAATATCTTATACGAACTCACATTTTAAAAAGTTATTAAATATAGGTGATAAAACAATAGTTGGCCTTCCATTAAGTAAGATCATTGAAAATGAAGACCTGATTAAAGCCCTTGAGAATCTCTCAAAAAATCCTAAAAATCAGGTTCTTGAAGACCTTAAGATTAAATCGGGTGATATGGTATATAAGACTAAGGTTACCATTGTACCAATTATCAGTAGTACTGTCGAGCTTATGGAAACCATGGTACTATTTGAATATATTCAAAAGCGGGTCCTTCAAATATAGTAATTTGTAAACCTAAAACCTTACATTACCGATTATCTTTATAGGCCTGTGGTTTTATTTATAAAAAAATGTAGGCCTCAGGCAAGCCTGTAATTAGTCAAGGCTCTATAGCTGGAAGGACATTCAAGGTTGGGGAAGTATGATGAATAAGCAGTCAGAATTTTTTATGACGACCTAAGGGTTTATTCGACTATTATTTAAAAATAGGATAGATTTCCTAACAGGATAGATTTTCAATGAAGAAAATAATTTTTTTGTTTGTAGTATTGTTTTTTATATTGAATCAGATTTTTCTAAGAGCCGATGATGCCTTCATTGGTTTCGGTGCTATAAAAGAGAGAAGTTGGGGTGGAATTGTAAGAGATTGGCCTTCGATTTTCAAAATGAGCGACGTTGTAAAGGTAAGGGGTCCTCGGGGAATGCTCGGAATAAGGCTATCGGATAATTTTCCAGAGGTTAAGGACAATACCGAACTATTACTCCATTTTGATCAGGTAAGTTTTGGAAGAATAATGGTTGATGGGAGTTCATATTCTCTTAAGTACTCAGATGTATATCCCTCTATCAATATCAAAGTAATGGGTGATGGAGCCTGTGCTTTTCAACATATTGGAAGCAGTATAGAGCTTACCCCAAGAGAAGTCGCACAGTTTTATCCCGGTAAGAAGCTTGGTAGTTTTACTTTAAGTTTTTATCTATACCCCACAATGCTATTCGATGGAGAAACTGTAATTAGCATGCTTGCTCCAAGCATTCGATTTGACAATCAACTTACCGGTTTTAAGCTCTACTTTAAAGATAATAGGTTAAAATGGAGTTTTTTAAATATATTCAACAATAGAACTGGTGGATTCAATGAAAATAATAGAGAAATTAGCATTGAGGAGGTCGATCCTTCGCCAATTTATGAATGGCATCATCACCTTCTTAGTTATAACGCTGATAGGGGAATAATGACGCTTTTTGTTGATGGCAAAATTAGTGCAATTAAATGGGTTACAGATAATGGCAAGGAGGATGGAACCATACTGGATGGAAGGTTGGATAACTCACTAACTGTACCTCTAATTATTGGAGGAAACTTTGTAGGTTATATGGATGAATTATTGTTATCAAGAGGAGCCAAAAATACTGATAAGGAAGTGAAAGATGGAAGATACAGAGAAAATGGTGAGATAGTTAGTGATGTTCTACAATTCAAAACAGGAGCTGTTAAAATTGCAAAAATCAAATGGGATAGTGTTGAAAAAAATGGGACAGCAGTTAGAGTTATGTATAGAATTTCTGATAACTATTTTCTTCCCGATGGGAATGTGCAGAAAAAAGAAACGAAAGATTTTCATAAAACTGATGCTGGCATGCGATTAAGAAATGAACCTGAGTGGAAAATGGCAAAAAATGGACATATCTTAGAGGATAAGGGTAGATATTTTCAATGGAAGGCTGTTTTATACGGAACAAATGGAATGTATACTCCAATTCTAAAGAGTTTGAATTTATACTATGAGGAAGATTTGCCTCCCTCTAAGCCAATTTTGTTAAGTGCAATTCCGGGGGATAGCAAGGTTAATCTGAAATGGGTTAGTAATAAAGAGGACGATATTGCTGGCTACAGAATATACTATGGGAATTATTCTCATAATTACTTTGGGAAAGGTTCAAACTTTGGTGATTCCCCTATAACTGTGGGAAATACTACATCCATAGAGCTTAAAAACCTAATAAATGAAAAGGTCTATTTTTTCAGTATTACAGCTCTGGATAAATCAGGACAGGAGAGTGGATTCAGTAAAGAAATGATAGCACGTCCTTCAAAAATTTATGAAGATCAGTAGACTAGATAACCTTTATCTCATAACTGAGGTCCAGCACATTTTTTAGCATAGCGCTAACTGGACAGTATCTATTTTGAGAAAGCTCGACAGCCTTTTTAAGTTTGTCCATCGGTAAATCTTTCCCTTTAAATTCATAAATTAGATGTATTTTATTAAAAACCTTTGGATGTTCTGTTGCTGCTTCTCCATCTGCTATAACCCTGAAACTATCAACTTTAACTCTCATTTTGTTTAAAATTGATATTACATCCATACCGGTACAGCCCGTCAATGATGCCAGAACAAGATTTTTGGGCCTTGGGCCTCTATCCTTTCCGCCAACGCTATCGTCTGCATCAAGTACTATATGATGTCCATTGACCTCCGAATCGAAAGCTAAATCTTCCATCCAAAATGTAGTAACGCGCATTTTTAATTATTCCTCCTGTAGATCGTCAAGATAATTTTTTTTGTTTTCAATCAGTCTTTCATTTATATATTCGATGTTCCCTGAAATTTCCCTTGAAATCCATTTTAATTGGCCATTGCTTATTATATTTTCTTCTGAGAAAAGATATATAAGAGCTTTTTCAGCTATACATGAGACCCTAAGGGCATTCATCATAATTGGATTTAGTTTTTCTCCTTTTACATACTTTTCAATAAAATGATTATAGAGTTCCGATTTTTGTATATCATATTTTATGTTTTTTAGCTCCTTTATTAAAGGGTTTATATTACCTGCATAGGCGAGTTCCCCCAGAGGTTTTAATATTAAAAAAGTATATTCTTTGCCTGGTAAATAATGATGTTTATCACATCTTGTAGAATAGTTTGGTATTTTTGGATCTGTAGAAATACCACTGTTTTGAACAATAATTAGGGGATCGAAATAAAGAGCAGGACACTCTACACCATCCACGAGATAATATCTGTAGGTGTAATAGGCATCTGTTATACAATCGGGATGTTCGCAGTACGCTGTAAGTGGGAATACATCTGTGGCATTTTGAACTATAAGTCGACACGTTCTGTTAAAAATGTCTTTTCTAAAATTTAAAATAAGCATTGGAAAAACAAAGTTTACATTATGCTTCTTTCTGTAGTTTTCAACAACATAAGCTAATCTTTCATCATAAAAACCTGCTTCATCAATAATCCATGTTCCAACTTCAGGATGTTGATCTATAACTTTTTCAAGATCAAAACTGCTGTTTATACTTGCAATATTCTCAATTTCTTTGTATCCACCTCTATAAACTATCGCATTTTTTGGAGCATCAGGGAACCTCTTCTCCTCCATTCTTGAGCGAATAAAGTAAACGATTCTTCTGTCAGAAGTACCGTCAGTTGTTAGTTCCCTAATTTTATCAGATTTTTTCAATGCTATCTGCGAATCTCGATATATTTTTGCTGCAAATTCAGTTTTTCCCGCACCCATTGGCCCAATTACAAGAATATTTCTACCTTTCTTTGTGAAATCAAAATGATTGACAGGATGATGAACCCTTACGGCAGGGAATCCCATACTTTTTAAAAAGCTAAATACCTCTTCTTTCTTCTCCATCAGGGCCAATTTATATCCTCTGATTAATATCATTTTAGAATTATATAATAAATATTTTAGTTATGTCCAGTCAATATGAATATGGTATATTTTTATGTTTAGCTCAGCCTGCGGATATTTACTAACAATATGTAGCGTTTAGACACATTTATAAAATACAACAGTGCAATAGTGACACACTTATGTGTGTATAAATGATACAGAATAAAAATCTATGTTTTTTACCTGATATAATGGATCGATACGCTATTTTATTGATATTTAATCAATTGCAAATGTTCATATTATTTTGAAATATGGGAATAGATATTGAAATGTTTAAATGGCATAGTATTTGCTTTTGAATTATTGAAAAAAATAATAAAAAATAATGAAAGGAGGTGTTGGATATGGATCTCATAAGATACGATCCTATTGATATTCTGGACAGAAGTTCAGAACTTTTTGATGCACTTTGGGATATTGACAGATGGTTTGAATTTCCCGAAATAAGATTCCTTGATAATCTTGGACTTTATGAAGGCGAATGGTCACCTGCACTGGATATGTTTGAAAGTGATGATGCTTACTTTGTAAAGGTAGATGTCCCTGGTATTGAGGCTAAAAACATTGAGATTAATGCAACTCCAGATGTGTTGACTATTAAGGGAGTAAGAAGAGAGGGAGAAGAAGAGGATAAGAGTAAGAAAAAAGGCAGAAAGTATGAAAGGGAGGAGAGGTTCTATGGTGAGTTCCATAGAACTGTGCCATTACCCGTACCGATCGATCCAGATCATGTAGATGCAAAACTGAAGGATGGTGTTCTTTACATAACACTTCCGAAGAAAGAAGAATTAAAACCGAAAAAAATCAATGTTAATGTTTCATAAGAAAGGAGGTGAGGGGAAATGGCAGAAAAAAACAAAGAAGTTGCAAAGAGAGGAACTACAGAAGTTTCCAGAAATGAGGAGATGAGAGAGAGATTCATAAGACCTAGAACCACCGTGCATGAATTAGATAATGCCGTTAAGATAATTATGGATCTTCCCGGTGTCAGTAAAGAAAACCTCGAAATCAGCTTCAATCGAGGTGAGCTTACCATTATTGGAAGACGTGAGGGTTGGGACAGAGAAAAGATGAAACCGGTATATGTAGAAAGATTTGATGGTGGATTCAAGAGGGTCTTTGCTATAGATGAAACATTAGATGCTGAAAAAATTGAGGCAAAGCTTAGTAATGGAGTTCTGGAAATTACAATTCCAAAGATAGAAGCACAGCAGCCTAAAAAGATAGAGATTAAAACAGCCTAAAGTATGAAACCTTATTGAAATACAGCCACCAGTAGGTGGCTGTTTTTTTTCTGATTCTTTAGTGAACTATTCAAAGATTTCTTGCCATATCTTTTTGCTTAATTTAGAATGTGTAAAATGAATTGTTATTTTTCTACTCTTGGATTTGTTTAATTTATAGTTGTGTTTTATTAATAATAGACAAATCAACTTGGAGCTAAAATAAAAACTATGTTTTGAGCATTGGCCATTTCAAGACTGAGCAGTGGTCTTCCCGTTTCAATGATAAATAGAAAACTGAAAGGTGTATTTAATGAAAAAAGATAATAGTAAGATCAAGAGAAGAAGAGAGATTTTCGGATTTATGATGTTTGATTTTGCCAATTCTTCATATACTACGGTTGTGATAACCGCTATTTTCAATGCCTACTTTGTTAGGGTGGTTGTAAATCAGATGAACAAGGGAGAGTTTTTATGGTCGATTGCTCTTTCAATTTCCTATGCTCTTGTTATCGTTTTATGTCCAATATTGGGTGCTCTCGCAGATTTTTCATCTTTGAAGAAAAGGTTTTTATTTGTTTCATATTGGATTTACTCCATCTATGACGGTTCTTCTGATTATTGTTGTAAATATTACTGCTTCGATTGGAGCATTTTTATTTGGTTTTATAGAGGATAAAATTGGTTCAAAAAATACGATTTTGATAACTCTGTTTATATGGATTGTTACTGTAACTTCAGCCTATTTTATTACAACAAAGAATCTATTCTGGGTTGTTGCTAACCTTGCTGGTATTTCTATGGGAGCAAGTCAATCGTTAGCGAGAGCTCTAGTTGGTCTTTTTTCTCCTAAAAGTAAATCAGCAGAGTTTTTTTGATTCTGGGGATTTTTTGGAAAACTATCGGCAATTATAGGTCTTCTATCGTTCGGAGCAATGTCCTATATTTTTTCGTCTAACAGAATAGCTATAGTTTCAACTATATTCTATTTTCTATTGGGCATTGTTATTTTACTCTTTGTTAATGAAAAGAGGGGAATAAAGGCCGCTATGGAGTATATGGAAAATTAGTTAACTTATTTTGAAAAACAATGTTACTGACTTAAAAAGTTTAATTTGAATGTTCTAATTTATTAAAAGTACGATTATATTCTATTTGTGCATTGTATTTGATAAATTGCATTATAAAACTTTTGATTATCATCACTAATTGTGATATTTTAGTATGACTTACAAAGTATTATAAAGAGGCTTAAAGCATGTTTTTTCCTTTAAAAGATGAGAATCCTACAAAGACATTTCCTTTCATGACCATTTTAATTATTGTTGCCAATGTAATATTATTTATTATCGAACTTTCAATGGGACAGAATAGAGGATATTTCGTTGCAAAATACGGTGTAATACCCTATGAAATAACCCATGCAGTAGATTTAAACCCAAAAGTTGCCCTTGGACCTTATATAAATCTTATAACTTCACTTTTTCTTCATGGATCATTCTGGCATATTCTTGGTAATATGTGGTTTTTATGGATTTTTGGAAACAATATCGAGGATATAGTAGGACATTTTAAGTTTTTATTGTTCTATATTCTTGGAGGGGTCGTTGCTTCGTTGCTTCAAATCCTTTTAACTGCTGATTCTACAATTCCAGTTATTGGTGCAAGCGGGGCCATATCAGCAATCCTCGGTGCGTATATGATAAAGTTTCCAAGAGCAAGGATTAAAACTCTTCTGTTTATTATTATTTTTGTTACTATAATCAATGTTCCTGCAGTAACTTTTATCGGGATATGGTTTGTTATTCAACTGCTTTCAAGCATTGGTGCTTCTATGAGTAATGTAGCATGGTATGCACATATAGGAGGTTTTCTATTTGGTCTTCTTACTATAAGATTATTTCAGAAGAAAGAAGGGTACAGAAAGTATAGAGTATATTAAAACTTTATACTTAAAGGTTTGGGTATTTTTTAGTTGATTATACGTTTTAAAGTATTCATAAGTTTATCAACTATGGTGTATTCTTTTTACTCAATACTTTTTCTGACACAGTTTCATATATGATTTTCTAATAAAATCTTTTTTACAGTGTCGAGGGCAGATTGTACAGCAGTTATCGGGTTAATTATATCATCGCAATAATTATCCTCTGAGACCTTTATACTAATTCCTTTCACCTGACCTTCTATTCTTCCAAGTCTTTTTAGTAGATTTCTCTTTAATTCCTCAGCCCTTATGGTTTTTCTGAGATTGTTATTTTTGATTTCTTGAACCTTTCCTTCAGGCAATGCTTCTACAATAGTCCTGGGTATTCCCGTTACTTTTGCTATAGCTTCGGCTGTTTTTTTATTATCTCCTGTTATCATTACCGTTTCAATCTCCATATCTTTTAGCTCTTTTATGGCCAGAACTGAGTCACATTTAATTGCATCGGCTACAGCTATGAAACCAACGATTTTTTTCTTCCTCTGTTATAATCATGATTGTTTTTGCTTCTTCCTCATGAATTTCAATGGAAGATATATATTTGCTAAGATCAAAACCCAACTCCGCTATATAGCACTGACTTCCAATGTGGATTGTTTTTCCATCAACATGGCTTTCTATACCTCTGCCTCTAATCGCCTTAAACCCTTTAGACTTGCCTACCTTAATCCCCTCTGTTTCTGCATGCTCTATTATTGCCCTTCCAGGGGGATGCTTAGAACCCAATTCTGCTGTTGCTGCAAGGTGTAATAGATATTCTTTCATTGAGTTGCCAACGGGTATCACATCTGTTACTTTTGGTTTTCTTTTATTTATAGTTCCTGTTTTATCAAAAACAATGGTTTTAACCTCACTTAAAGTTTGGATAGCTTCTCCTCGTTTTATCAATATACCATTAATCGCACCAATCCCAAATCCAACCATCAATGCTGTGGGTGTTGCAAGCCTTAATGCACATGGACAAGCAATTACAAGAACTGTAACACCTGCAAAGACAGCCGCAGTAAGCGTATCAAGCCCAGGATTTAACCATGGTAAAAAGGATGAAGCCCATAAAGTAACAGATGAGATAACCTTTAGTTGGTCTTCATCTGTTTTTTCAAAATTTGTGCACAAGAAATGCGGTGTATACTCTCTATATCGATTGCCATTTTACCCTCCTCTCTATAATAAAAGTACATGGCCATTAATCCAGGGGACTGTATCAATAATTATTAATTGCATTACAATTTTAGATATAAATAATTCCGTTAATTACAATTTTCAATCTTGTTATTTTATACCCCCATATAGTATAGTAATACCATAATTATATAAATACTAAGAGGTAATAACTTTTGAAAAAATTCTTGACTTAGCATAATAATATATTATCATATGAACATATGAACATATATTAACATATTATGATATGAGGTTTCTTTACGATGGAGAATAACAATGGAGAATGACATAGAAAATAAACCAGAAAATAATTTGAAATCGAAAGCTGAACATAGTACGCAGGCAATCCATGTAGATATTATTAAAAAGGTAAAGGATGTTATAGAATCCGAAGAAATATTATATGAACTTGCGGATTTTTTTAATGTACTTGGTGATACCACGCGAGTAAAAATATTGTGTGCTTTATCGGTTAATGAAATGTGCGTTTATGACCTGTCTTTTCTTCTGAACATGAGCCAATCTGCAGTATCGCATCAACTTAGAGTTCTTAAACAGGCCAGGCTTGTAAAACCACGGAAGGTAGGGAAAATGGTTTACTACTCCCTAGACGATGAGCATGTACAAATGATATTTAATCAGGGGCTATCACATGTTCGAGAAAGATGATAAAAGTATGTTTTTCGAATTTTAGGAATAGGTTTTAGATTAGGTATATATATATATATTGGATAATCATTTGAATTTATTTGATTAA
Source organism: Spirochaetota bacterium (assembly GCA_003645695.1). Lineage (GTDB taxonomy): Bacteria > Spirochaetota > B62-G9 > B62-G9 > B62-G9 > B62-G9. The sequence goes on from QNBN01000032.1 coordinate 17,082, forward strand.
AAAGTTTTATTTTCTATAATTGTATGTTCTAGGGGAAATTAAGTGGATGTATACAAATTAAAAAACCTGGATTGTGCTGATTGTGCAGTTGGCATTGAAAATCATATAAAAAAATTGGATGATGTTAAATTTGTTTCTGTTAATTTTGCTACTTCGAAACTTTATATTGATACTGATAATATTGAGAAGGTAAAAAAAGAGATAAAAAAGGTTGAGCGTGAGGTTGATGTTGAGATACTCGATAATGGAATAAAGGAAATTAATGGTAAAGGCGAAAGGAGTAAATCAAGTATAAAAAATAAATTTCAATTTTCATCGGTTCAAAAAAGAATGCTTTTGATTTTATCATTTTCTGCAATAATATATATAGTAGGTATAATATTAAAACCAAAGGTTCATAGTACATCATTAGAATA
>QNBN01000033.1 GCA_003645695.1 Spirochaetota bacterium
AATTAAAAAATCTAAATCCAACTCTAAATGCATACATTGTCAGAACTTGAGTTGCATTTCCGGGACCTCCTCCAGTCATTGTATATGGAATATCAAATACCTTAAATGCCTCTGTAACTCTTAATAATAAAACAAGTATAATTGTGGGCTGAATAACAGGGAAAGTAATGTGCCAGAATACCTGCCATTTGCTTTTTGTTTCTAACATTGCTGCTTCGTAGTAATCATCCGGGACACCCTGCAAAGCAGCTAAAAATATAAGAAAGCAGAAAGGAGTCCATTGCCAGATATCAACAATAATAACTGAAATAAGCGCCCAGAAATAAGTAGAAAGCCATGGTATCTTCACATGCAATATTCCATTTATCAAACCGCCTTCTTCATAAAAAATTGTTATAAAAAGGAAACCAACAGCTATCGGAGTTGCAAATAGAGGCATGGTCATTATAGTTCTTAAAAAACCTCTACCAGGCATAGGACGATTAAATAAGAGAGCAAACAACATACCTAATATTATTTCAACTGTTACACCTGCACCAACAAAAATCAGTGTAACCATAAATGCATGAAGAGCATTGGCATCTTTCACGATATGAATGTAGTTTCTGAAGCCGACAAATTCATCGGGAAATCCTATTTTTACATTAAACAATGAAAGTCTTAGTCCGTAAAGCAAGGGAAATATTGTAAAAGCCAAAACCCATATAGCAGCAGGTAGTAGAAACATGAATTTTATTTTAGTATCTCGGTACATGTACTTACCTCAATAAATTAAGTTGACCCTCTATAGCTTTTCCTGATGTATCCACATTACATTTTCATGTGGAAAAAATCAATATAAAAATTTAAAAACGGCAGAGCTTTTAAAAGCCCTGCCGTAAAAATATCTTTATTTCTTGTATCCAATTGCTTCTTGATACTGCTTAAGCTGATCCTCTCTTCCTCTTCTATCTGTAATTTCATCCCATTCTCTGGCTGTTCTATCAAGAGCTTCCTGCGGAGTTATCTTGCCTATCATACAGGCATTCAAGTTTTGATCAAGGGTTCTCCAGTACTCGTCCGTTCCGTTGATCCTAAGGTAGGAAAGCATATGTTTAGCAAAGAAATTATCATGGTATGCTTTGAGGAAGAATTTAAGATCACTCTCATTCCACCCCGCATCAAGGTAGCCTTTAAGATCAGCTGTGCCATCAGGAGGTAAAAAGTCGGTTATCCATCCAGGATCAACTCCAGTCCATCCCCTATTAACATTCCAAATATGGAAGGGCTTTGTTGCCATTAAAGCAAACAGACTATACACAACATCAGGATTCTTGGATTTTACAGAAACAACACCCTGCCAGGAACCACCTGTAGTATTACCAACAACATTGGGTTTATCTAAGTGAACCCAACTGTTTGTATCAAGATCATATACATCATAAGTACCGGGCAATATAGATGCACCTAACTTACCCTTAATTTTTGATCTTTTTGTATCCTGTACCAATTCACCAACATCACCCCAGGAGAATACAAATATGGCTTTTCCTCTTAAGAACCAATCCCATGCAGTTCCTAAATCCCATGAAGCCTGAGCAGGAGGTCCATACTTCTGAAGTCTGTACAGAACATCCAAAGCTTTTACATGGCCCGGACTGTTTATTAAAGGTTTCATTGTATCAGGATCGAACCAATATACTGTACTCTTGTCTACCTTATCCCTTGGCATTACAACATAAGGGGCAGAAAGTGACATGTAGTGGAACATACCCTGAGCATTCACTTTGAAGTGCATAACAATACCATTGTCAGGATCTGGATCATTGTTGTCCCAGTTCTTTCCATTAAAGAACTTTGCAATTGCTATTACATCATCCCATGTTTTAATCGGGAATGGCATATCTTTCCCAGTTTCTTTTTTATACTTCTTCTGCCATTCTGGATCACTCAGAATGTCGTTTCTCCAGTACAACACCTGACCATCACTATCATTTGGCACAGCATACCATTTACCACCCCAAGTATAGATATTTTTAAGCGATTTCGGTAACCAATCGGGGTTCCAATAAGGATAATCCGGATTCTCAACGTATTTATCCAGGGGAATTATAAAACCAGGAGTCACATATTCTCCCATATACCATGCACCTTCAACAAAACCATCGTATTGGCCACCACCCAATCTCAAATCGTTGATAGTTTTCTGTAGCTGTTCGGCAAGTGGCATTTCAACAATATCAAGCTTTGCACCGGTTAATTCTTCCCAGGCTGGTCTTATTCTGTAGAGAGGACCTGAAATTCCACCTTTAGGACCGCCGTTATTAACTGTTACAGCAATTCTCTTTCCCTTAAATGGTTGCTTTCCTTTACCAAAAAGATTACCCAGATCTTTTTTGGTTAGGTGAATGACTTCGTTGTCCTCAAATGTAATTAAGTCAACGCTCCCATCATCGTACCATTTTAGGTACTTATACTGAATTGGACCTGCAGCTTTCTCTGCACTGCCACCACCACCCTTCTCGCCACCGCTTGCGTATACCATAGCAACAGCAAAAATAAAGGCTAACATAAAAATTAATGTTACCTTAAAAGCTTTACTCATAATAAACCTCCTTCATATAAATTTTCTAATTAAAACAAATTTTAACATAGTTAAACGTTTGCGTAAATGTTCGCTTTATTATATCAACCGCAAAAAATAATGTCAATAAAAAAACTAAATATTTTTTAGAATTTTTAACCCTAATAGCAAAACTTCTCATCTCGAAAAAACATTAAACCAAATAGATTAAGGTTTTAAACAGGTTGATGATTGAATTAAAATTTAATAAGAGTTTCTTAACCATTTTTATTCAAATATCCATTTAAATATATCAGGGTCTATCTTACTATATGCTTACACCACCCTCTTAATCTGGTTTTCAGTATCTACAGTTATTATTAAATTACAACATTCATCTATGGATACCTTTAGAACCAATCATAATTTAAAATATAAAATTAATGGATTGGTTCACATCTATATTATATAAATTGGTACTATCAAGGTATGTAGAAAGTAATATATTTTAGGAGATTTAGTATGATAATAAAAATCGATAAAAACAGGCCTTTACCAATGTATATTCAAATTAGAGACGAGATAAAAAGGCTAATAAAAGAAGGAAAGTTTAATCCCCATGAAAAATTACCACCATCAAGAGATTTAGCTAAATCCCTAAATATTAGCAGGAATACGGTTATACAATCCTACACACTTCTTGAAGCTGAAGGCTTTGTGTACTCTGTAACCGGAAAGGGAACTTTTGTTAATCCAAGATCTATAAAAAAAGTCTGTAAAAACCCTGATAATTATGATGTAAAAAGATTTAACTTCGAGAGCCTATTTTCGATAGCCTGGAGAAGATTCGAAGCATCTGTAATGTCAGGACTGGATAAACTTACAAGCTATGACAATTTCAAAGATTATATAACCTTTGATTCACCAAATCCTGATATTGAAAATTTACCGATAGAAAACTTCAGAAACTCATTAATCAACTCCATAAAAAAATACGAAGCACAATTATTTTCGTCTGAAAAAACGGAAGGTTTTTATCAATTTAGAGAGTATCTCTCTAAGTACATGCTGAAAAGGGGGATATATTCAGATCCAGATAATATTCTTATTACTTCTGGTATTCAACAGGGGCTTAGTATCATAGGCAGATTATTAATCGATCCTGGTGATACTGTAGTACTTGAAAACCTATCCTACCCTGGGGCACTGTCAGTTTTCAGATCAATTCAAGCTCATTATATAGGTGTCCCTGGTGATAAAGAAGGGATGGATATAAATATCCTTGAAAAGATACTAAAACGCAAAAAAGTAAAGTTACTATATACAATACCTACTTATCAAAATCCAAGAGGCTCTGTTTTATCATTTGATAGAAGAAAAGCTCTTGTGGAACTATCAGAAAAATATGGATTTGCCATAATTGAGGATGATTATGCCTATGAACTTAGCTTTAAAGGGATAGAGGAAATACCGATAAAAGCCTTTGATGTTTCAGGAAATATCTTTTATATGGGTAGTTTTTCAGAAAGCCTTTTTCCAGGAATTAGATTAAGCTGGATAATAGCCCCAAAACATATTATAAAAAAACTCTCATCTCTAAAAAAATCGGAGGATATTTACACTAATTTAATCCTGCAGGCTGCTGTGTTGGATTTTATGGAAAAGGGTTACTTCAATAAACATCTGAAACAATTTAAAAAGATACTGGCTAAGAGGTATGAGGTCATTAATTATGCTTTAACAAGATACTTTCCAACAGAAGCGAAATGGAATAGTATCAAAGGTGGACCTTATATGTGGATTGACCTTCCTTCAGATATTGATTCTTTAGATCTGCTATTAAAAACTAGAGAAAAAGGAGTGCTATTTGCCCCGGATAGAATATTTGCAGTGGAGGATTTGGGGCACAGCGGTTTCAGGTTGAAATTCAGCAATGTCAATGAAGATAAAATATGGAGAGGGATCGAGATTATAGGCAATATTTTAAAATCAATGCTTTCAGGAGGTTAACATGGAAAAATCAACAGAAAAAACAAAAAGAGGCCTTGCTCAAATGCTTAAGGGAGGCGTAATCATGGACGTTGTAACACCAGAGCATGCCAAAATTGCTGAGGATGCCGGTGCAGTTGCCGTAATGGCCTTAGAAAGGGTTCCTGCAGACATACGTGCAAACGGTGGGGTGGCCCGCATGTCCGATCCAGAATTAATAGAAAAGATTATGAAAGCAGTTTCTATCCCTGTAATGGCTAAAGTCAGAATAGGACATTTTGTAGAAGCTCAAATATTGGAGGCCATTGGAGTTGATTACATCGATGAAAGTGAGGTATTAACACCAGCTGATAATAACAACCATATTAATAAACATAAGTTTAATGTCCCATTTGTTTGCGGTGCAAGAGACCTTGGTGAGGCTTTGAGAAGAATTGCAGAAGGATCTTCAATGATAAGAACAAAGGGAGAAGCAGGTACAGGTAACATAGTGGAAGCAGTAACCCATATGCGATTGATGATGTCAGAAATCAGAAAAATTCACAGCATGGCAGAGGAGGAGCTTTTAGCGGAGGCTAAAAAGATTGGGGCCCCATTTGAATTAGTTCGTGAGGTTTCTATAAGTGGAAAATTGCCAGTGGTCAATTTTGCAGCCGGCGGAATAGCAACTCCTGCAGATGCCGCATTAATGATGCAGCTTGGAGCGGAGGGAATATTTGTAGGCTCGGGTATATTCAAATCTGACAATCCTGCCAAACGTGCAAAAGCTATAGTGGAAGCAACCACTCATTATAATGATCCAGATATTCTAGTGAAAGTTTCTAAGAATCTCGGAAAAGCAATGTATGGTATAGAGATTTCTAAACTTGAAGAAAATGAAAGACTTGCAGTGAGGGGATTGTAGATGAGCTCAAAAATTGGTGTGTTAGCATTACAGGGTTCTTTTTTAGAACATATTACAGCAATAAAAAAACTGGGGGCTCAACCTATTCCTATAAAATTACCCGGACAGCTAAATGGTATTTCAGGTTTAATTATTCCCGGTGGTGAAAGTACAACCATTGGTAAATTAATAAAGGATTATGGATTTATTACTCCATTGAAAAATAAAATTAAAATGGGACTACCGGTTTATGGAACATGCGCCGGTTTAATAGTGCTTGCAAAAAACATCGACAATCATATCCTGCCCACCCTTGGTGTTATGGGCATATCCGTCAGGAGAAACGCCTTTGGCAGGCAGTTGGACAGCTTCGAGGAGGATATCTACATTGAAAAATTTGGAGATGCTCCCTTCCGGGCGATTTTTATAAGGGCTCCCATTATCCAATCTGTGGAACCAAATGTAGAAGTATTAGCAAGGCTTAAAGATGGAAGAATTGTTGCCGCCGAAGAGAAAAATATACTCGTAACTGCCTTTCACCCCGAACTAACAGATGATCTTAGAGTGCACAGGTATTTTCTTGATAAAGTTAAAATTTGGGTTCAGATACAGAAAATTAACGTTAGTTGTATATTGTAAAACTCAAAAGGTTAGAAATGCAAGTTAAAAAAATACAAACTTTTTGGGTTAGAGACCGTGAATTAAAACTTTTAATTCAAAAGCAATGCTATTCGTTATAAAATACCTTAAGGGTATTTTTATACATTAATCCTTCCGCAATATATTTGGCATCTCCAAAATTAATATATCCAGTATTAATTTTTTTAGCTAACACCATGGAAACCACATACCGAAACGCAAGAAGAGCTTCCAGTGCTTCTTCAGATGTCCAGCTATAGCTTCCCTATATAATTTTATAAATTGATGGAACAGTCTCTAATACTATATTCATCAAACTTAAGTGGATTTAAATAGAGTCCCTTTAAAAGCCGCTTTGATTGTTTTTATCAGAGTTATGCCCCAAAGGAAAAAAAGCAGCCAGTAGAGGATAAAACCTATATAATCGATAATTGACATCTTAAATACAGAAGAAAGTGCGTGATTACCCGATACAAAGGCACCAAGTGGAAATGTAAAAGCCCACCAGGACATTGCATAGGGCAATTTGAGATTTTTAATATAGTGCAATGTTAAGAAAATGGCCATTATTACCCACCAGATACCAAATCCCCAGAATATTAATCCAAAAGCATAAAAGACATCTTTCGAAGCTATGAAATCGCTAACCTTCACGAGGTTTATTAAAGCTACAGTTCCAGCACCGATTGGTCCAAGATTTATCCAAACAGTTGGTGCTAATACGTTGGGTAAAGGATGGTGTAAAGTAAACCTATAAAATGTTATTGCAAGCAATGCAATATATAAAAAAAACCCCGCACCCCACCCAAAATAGTTTATTAAAAGCATTATTTCTCTGCCAGTTCCAGTAAAATGGTTCACTAACATGCTTCCAGGAATAGGTATTACAATTAATCCTACAGGAGGAATAAACCATGCTGGATTAATATGATCTATCTTCACATGGCTACCTGCAAAAACAATAAAAGGAACCAAAACAGCAAAGAAAATTGTTAAAGCAGTACCACTGTACCAGAATATCTGTCCCCATAGGAGATTTTTACCAATAACTATAAAATCAGCGGATAAAACAAGCATACCAACAGCTATTGTAGGATAAAAATTGGCGAGCACAGGATTTATGAGATCATCCTTTGCATTTTTAGGAAATAAAATCCATCGTAATAACCATGGTATAAGAAGAATACAAAACAGAAATATATTAAAGTAAAATAATATTTTTGACACAACTGTGAAAACTGGTATAAACTCAGCGTAAAAAAAGGTTGTTAGGGCAAGAATTCCTGTACCCATTACTGAGGCGAACCATGATGGCATAAAATTTTTAATAATTTCACATTTGCAGTTCAATTCTTCAAACATTTTATACTCCTCTTAACTTTAATTAATTGGCTATATTGGAAAATAGTCATATAGCTAAGAATATCAACCCTCTTCCTATGTTTTATTTTTATTTAATTACCTCTTTTAATTACCTCTTTAGATATTTAAGATTTGTTTCAGCAACCTGTTTTACTGTTCTATTTACACACGAAAGCATATCAATTACGCAAGGGGTTCTCAATTTGTAGAATACCTTCAATCCTCTCTTTTCATCAGATATTAACCCTGCATTTTTTAAAACTGACAGATGTTTCGATACTGTTGAAGCATTGTACCCAATCATTTCAGTTAGGGAATTAACACAGTATTCATCATCTTTTAGTTTCTCAAGAATAAACAGCCTTATAGGATGGGCAATAGCCTTTACTATTTTTGCCTGCGTCTTATAATACCCGATATTATTCTTATACATTTTCTTATCAATAGATTATTTTCCTATATGGTAATATAGTAAAATAAAAAAGCAAACAACATTATTTAAATTACCATCACAGTTTTCTAATTTTTAGTATCACTTACCCTGTTTTAGCTGTACCTCTTATAAGAAATCTACTTTTGATAATTCAGGATAATTATGGTAAGTGTTCTCCTATTACAGTTATTTATTCAACCTATCAAGAATATTTACAATGTTACTAAAAACCACTTCTCTCTGTTCATCACCCCTTATCTCATATAAAACACCCTTTTGCTTGTAAAAATCTATCAATGGACCAAAGGTATCATAAAAAACCTTCAATCTCTCTTTTATTGTCTCTTCATTATCATCGTCCCTTTGATAAACTTCAACTCCCTCAGGTGGAGGATCAAAATATATATTATAAATCCTGCCATCTTTTGTCATTCGTCTACCACTTAGCCGTTTAATTAAAATATCATCATCACACTTAAGGTATATTGCGGCTTCTATGTTGGATATCTCATCAAGCATTTTAGCCTGATTTATTGTTCGTGGAAACCCATCGAATATATATCCCCTTTTACAATCAGGCTCTTCCAGCCTCTTCTGTATTATCTTGATTATTACATCGTCCGGAAGAAGCTTTCCTGCATCCATATAGGATTTTGCAAGCTTCCCAAGTTCTGTACCCTTCTTAACTTCTTCCCTTAGAATGTCACCAGTTGATATATGGGGTATACCATACTTCTTCGATAAATCAGCAGCATGTGTACCTTTACCTGCTCCCGGAGCTCCCATCAAAATTACGTTCACAGTTATCTCCTTTGATTTTATGGTTTTATAAATATATAATCATATAGTTAAAAAAGGGCAAATTAAAAAATTTCTTGTCGAAAAGGTTCCTAACTATTAAGATACTGCTATGAGCGGTTTAGTATGGGTTGAATTAGATAAAACAGCGCCTGATCATAATCTTCAAGAAATAAAAAAATTATCCAAAAAAGGCACACTTTTTTGTGCAGTAGTTAAATCGAACGCTTATGGCCATGGTGCAAAAGAAATTACAAGTCTCCTGCCATCGGCAGATTGGTTTGCCGTAAACTCGCTGGAGGAAGGTATTGAGCTAAGGGATTTTGGAATAAAAAAACCGATTCTCCTGCTTGGATATGTCTCGATCTCTCAATTAAAAGAAGCTTTGGATGCTGACCTACGTCTAACAGTGTACAATCATGAAACTCTGGACAGGATCGCTGAACTAATTAGAAATACCAAGATAAAAAATCCCCCAAAAATCCATCTTAAAATAGAAACAGGAACAGGAAGACAGGGCATACTCCCTGAAGAGATACCCGATTTTATCAATCATATTAACAGAATTAAAGGATTACTCTTTGAGGGAGTATCAACTCACTACGCCAATATCGAGGATACAATAAACTCTGAATATGCTAAGATGCAGCTCAAGGTCTTTAAAAATTCACTTGAAAAAATAATGAAATCAGGGGCTAAACCTAAATTAGTTCATACCGCGTGTACCGCAGCATCGATTCTTTTTCCGGAAACTCATTTTTCAATGCTTCGTGCTGGAATTGGAGTGTACGGATTATGGCCTTCAAGAGAAACATACCTATCAGCATTGCTAAGCGGTCGTTACCTTCCGGATTTGAGGCCTGTTCTATCCTGGAAGACAAAAATAGTTCAAATAAAAACCATACCTGAGGGTCATTATATAGGATACGGCTGTACTTACAGAACCACTCGAAAAACACGACTTGCCGTACTTCCCGTTGGTTATGCTGATGGCTATGATAGAGCGCTCGGAAATACCGCCCATGTTCTTGTGAAGGGTAAAAGAGCTCCAGTTATCGGTAGAGTATGTATGAATCTCACAATGATAGATGTTACTGACATTCCAAATGCAAAACTAGAAGATGAGGTAGTTTTACTGGGCAAAGATGGGGAGGAGGTTATCTCAGCAGAGCAGATGGCAAACTGGGCTGGTACAATCAACTATGAAATTGTAACAAGAATAAGCCCGTTTTTAAGCAGAAAGATCGTGTAGAATTTATACCAGATAGTTTACTTTTCCATTTTTAATTCTATACATTGCAATTATTACCTATTTTTCAGGAGAATCAAATATAATTGTCGCTCCTTCTACATTGATAATATCTCCAGGTTTGAGTTTACGCTTTTTTGTAGGTCTATTGTTAACCATTATCTCCTCATCCGATACAATTGTAAAGGAGCCTGTTTTTTCATCTTTAATAATTTCTGCATGAGATTCTTTCATCTTCGGTACCCCAGCTACTGTAAAATCAGCTTCAGGAGAATTACCTATCACAGTTTTCTTCGAGCTAAGAGCAATCGTCCTCTGAAGAGGCTTTCCCACACCGTACTTAAGCATGGTAATCTCAGGATATTTAACAGGATGCTCAAAGTGAATAACAACAAGGATTACCCATACAATAATTGCCAGAATAAAAGCTAAAATAGCAAACAGCATAGGATTTTTGCCAGGGATACCCATAATAAGGGGAGCATAATAACTCTTTGCATCACTGCTGTCACCATATTTTACCCTAACCATCGGAGTCTCAATAAAAACAACAGGCACCCTTACTGTGATTCTAATCTCCTCCGCTATTCTATCCTTAATCCGCTTATAGATATTCAAAAGCTGCGCATCGTTTGTTGCATCATATACTGTCCCACCAGATTTTATAACGATAGATGAAAGAGCAGGATCTTTTTGGCTGGAAAAGTTAATTCCATAAAGGGTTACTCCTTCTTTTTGCATGGATATTAATGCATCCTTCGGGATATATATTCTTGTGCCTATTTCAGGATTTGGTTTACCAGACTTTTCATAATAGGGATAGTTTTGTCCGTCGGACAAAAGAATAACTGCCTTTCTACCCATATATTTTGACATATCAAAAGCACTTCTATCTATTGCATAGTAAAGCTCCGTAAATGCATTTTCCCTGTCCGGCCTCTTAATCTTTCCGAGAGCATCTATAACAGGATCGATATCGCTAACCGGTTCTATAAGCATGGAGTATCGTGTATTAAAAACCGCAAGACCCACCCTTGTGCCAGTGTTTCTAATCTCATGCAGAAAATCTTTTACAGCCTTTTTTGCATGGTCCATTCTTGTTCCTGCTTCTCCATTACCAAGCTTCTTATACATACTTCCGGAATTATCTAAAACAAGCAAAAAGGTTATCTTAGTATTTGATAATCCATTTTTCTCAATACTAAGTATCCTGGCGGATTGATAACCTACAGACTTTTCATGATCTACCCTAAAAAGTGAATAATCAGGATTACCCACGGGGTTTCCAACAGCATTCGTTAGACTTATATAAGTATCTATCCTTGAGAAAGGCAAAAGCGTTGATGAATCAATTTGGGTTATGGTAACATTCTCTGCAAGGATAAATCTTGAGGAAGCCCCAAGAACTATGCATATTACAATTAAAAAGATCAATAATTTATTCTTCATTTGCTGTCTCCTTAATTTTTATCTTAATGCTATTTGGGTAGATAAAGAATCTTGGCACTACCTATCTGAATAACATCTTCATATTTTAACTCCCGCTCTGTTATAGGTTTATCATTTACCATAACAGGGCCTTCCTCTTTTTTAATTATTACACCATTCTTCCCAGCTACAAAAAGTGCATGATTTCTGCTAACTCCTGAATAACCTACAATTGGAAGATGGGCTGTTCGAGAAGAACCAATACGAGTGTTTTTCATTATAAGAACATAATCCTTCCCTTTATATGGACCTGTAAGAATCTTTAATATGCCAAACGAACGGGAATATTCAAAAATCGCAAGAAATAAACCAATTCCAATCCCCATCATGATAATTCCTGTACCTCTAGCCAGAAGGCCATTTGACCATCGTCTTGTTAAAAACTCAAGCAATAATCCTCCAATAAACCCACCAACTAACCCTCCTGTAATACCCACAAATGTGCGCCTTGCTGAGCCGCCCCTGAGACCGTCCAATGAACCTACAACAACTCCCAGTATTCCCCACCCGACTGCCCTGGATAAAGGTAGCATAAAGTTATTGGTTACATCTTTCGTAAACATCTCGGTATTCACTAAAGCATAAAGCAGCCACTGTGAAAGAATCATCGCAGCAGCTCCACCTAAAAATCCTAATATTGAACCAATTATTCCTCCTTGTATCGCACGTGAACTATTTGAAAACATAACTCCTTCGGCACTGGAAAAGAAAAATCCAAATATAAGGCCTATAAATGCTCCTGTAAGTCCATTCCATACAATATGGCGACCTGTTAATTCTCCATAATAAAGGCAAATTTCAATAATAGCCCATGATGCTATACCAGCTAATATTCCTATAAGAACCATAAATATCTTCTTAAATAATGCAGACATATCATCTCCTTTAACTGTTTTGTTTGATTAGGAATTTTATCTCTCCAGTTTTTTGATCAACTGATGCAACTATATATATTTCTTTTTTTGACTCTATTTTAACATGAATTGATTTCCTCTTCTTTTTGTAAATTATATCCAGATTATACTCTCCAGGAGGAATTCTTCCCTTGAACTTTTTTGTAATGTTTAAATCCAGTTCCTTAGGAATCTTCTCAGCAGATATAATACGATTATTCCCATTTAATCTGAAGCTTATTCGATCACTTTCTCTTTCAAGAATCAAAATACCCGGGATAGGCACCAAACCAATAATTATATTTAGATCCCTTTGTCCTTTTTTTATCATTGTAGAAAAATACTTCGTGTAGTACATCTTACACCTAACCCTGAAACTGTAGATTTCTCCTGGAAAGATAGGTCCTGCTTCGGTTATATTTACCCATTTTCCCTTCTGGTAAAGGTCAATATTTATAAAATCTGTAATGGGTTCTTCTGTTATAATATTTATAGGCTTAATATTTACCGTAACTGGAACCTGTTCAGTTAGGTATTTATCTATATTGATTACTCTTTTGCAGGATAAATTTGGTCTATGTCCTTCTGAAGATACCACAAAACTATACCAGTTAAGGCTATCCTCAATATTAAGTTTTGCTCTATAACTGCCTGTCCTAACAAACACAGGGAAGGAACGAATATAATAAGAATCATGATCAGCATTTTTTCTGACTCTCCTGAATATAATCCTTCTGTTTTCTATCCTTATCAGTTTTTTTCCCTCTTTGTATATAGTAGCGTTGATAAATATTTTATTTGCCGGCTGAACTATATTAGACATCCGAATATTAAAAACTATCCCTCCATAGCTCCCCGGATGTAGTAATTCATTGTGAATACCCGTGTAATAACATATACCACCTAAAACCAAAACTGCCACAATTCCTGCACCGATAAGAGCAACCTTAATAATAACCCTTTTCTTCTTGGCTGGTTTCGGTTTTTCAGGTTCTTTTCCAGATGCCAAATCAGAAACAACCTTTTTAAGCTCTTCCCTATTATATTTTCTTAAAAATCTCCCCAGCTTCTTAATAACAGGTGCAAGGGTTTTATAGCGTTTCCTGGGTGAAGGACGCATTGCCTTTTTAATTATTCTCAACAGCACGGTGCTGATGCGGGGATTATACCTCCTTGGATTTGTATATTTACCCTTTTGTATTGACGCAACAAGCTCTGCAGTAAATGTACCCGTAAAAGGCTTTTTACCTGTCAACATTTCATAGGCGAGAACTCCAAAAGCATAAATATCTGCCCTCTGATCAACATTCTTTGAATCGCGAAACTGCTCAGGAGCCATGTATCCTGGTGTTCCCAGACTCATCCCCTCTATAGTTAATCCCTTTTCAGAATCTTCATCAGAAACAGCTATACCGAAATCAACAAGCTTAACCTCCCCTTTTTTTGAAAGAAGTAAATTAGCTGGTTTGATATCACGATGGATTACTTTTTTACTATGAGCGTAACTTAAAGCAAGTGCTGTTTGATACAGAATATAGGCAGCAGTTGCATTGTCTAAATACCGTTGTTCTCTAATTACCTGATCAAGGGCTTTTCCATCAATAAACTCAAGTACAATATAATAGGATTTTCCAATTTTAAAATGGTCATACATATTAACAATACCATCATGACGGAAGTCCATCAGTATTCTTGCTTCTCGCTTAAATCTTTCAGTAATATCCTTTCTTCCCCTAAGATCCAATTTTTTTATAATAACAGGACGATTCAGAGTTGGATGAATGGCCTTATAGACAGCACCCATACCTCCTTTTGCAATGAGAGTTTCTACTTTGTATTTGCCTATTGAATCAGGTATTCTTGGCATTTAAATCTCCTCCTTTTTTGCCAATCTTTCAGCCAATGGAAGGATAGAAAAGATATCTCTATAAATCAAAAAATCCTTCATATCACGAACATATACAATATTATACCATGATGGATTATGAATCTGAATATATTTTCCTCCAGCCCGTGATAAATAATTTTGTGAAATTGGAATAGGTCTATGGCCTCCAAACATCCTTGCTTCTTGATTATCTGGAAAAAAATCATAAAGATATCGTACAACAGAGCCTATCTCCGCCTGCCCATTATCAGTCCATGTCAGATTAAAAATTATTTCCCTATTAACCAGCGCATTAACGATATCTTTCTCTGAATAATGGGTCTTTGGTTCTGCATGGGTTACACAAAACCTATCCCCTATTGCAAAAACAGGAAGCATCTTTTCGAACTTATAATACCTTTCAAAAAGTCTCTTTCCCATAAATTCCTTAAACCATGCCGTAACCATAACTCCCTCATAAACAAATTTCCTGAAACTTCTATTGTCAGCGGAGTTTTCATTTGCAATATTTTCGTGGTTTCCTTTTAAAAAATGAAAGAAATGTGGAAAAGTTGTTTTCAGTTTCATCATCATGATTATTACTCCGAGGCTTTCACTCATCTCCTCGTCCATTGCTTTATGCTCTATGAAATCCATGGTATACTCTCCAAGTGCCTTCTTCCATCTTGAAATGACCCTTGATTCAGAATGAAATCCATCCCCTACACAAACAACCCGCAGCTTTCCTGACGAAAGTCCCCAATATACGTTGTATTTCATATCAGGAGGTTTCCACAACAAAACTGATTTAAGGTACCCAACCCTCGCATGCAGATCAGACACAATGATGGTAGGTAAAGATTGGAGCTTAATTAAGCCTCCTGGGTTTCCATTTGTACCTCGTGGTCTGTGATGTATGGATTCTGGTTTTAGCACATCAATTACATCATTTAGAACGTTGCCTATTAATTTTTTACCGGGGAGACATCCCTCCCCGGTTATAGGCAAGATTTTTGACAGTAGATTATCCATAATCATCTCTAATGAAGAATTGTCTTATTAATTTCTGTAAACCCATCCGAAAGGATCTGTGTCACTTCGGAAAGTAGCTCTTCTTCCTTTTCTGGTCCCATCTCCTCTTTCACCACTGCTATTTTATAAACAGGGGAACTCTTTGTTATAGGTCCTACAGAAAAATTCATAGGTTCACCTATTGTAATATTCTTCTCCAGAACCGAACCGCTTTTTTCAGCTTTCTCAGGAACATCTGTTCGAAGTCCAATGCTATAATACTCAACATTTCGACCATCTTCCCCCATTGGTCCAATTCTTAGAAGTGAGCCGGAATAGGTTAATATTAATCCACCCTGTTTTTCATCTGCAGAATAGGTATCAACCTCTTCCAGATTTTCTTCTTCCATTTTGGACATAAATAGCTTTTCTTTTTCAAGCCATCCCTTTGCAAGGACATCCAAAGCATCTTCACCTTCAGGAAGCTCAACAGAACTCGCCAACTGTTTTAAGTGATTTTGTACCTCTTCTGAAATATTAGTTAAGTAACCCTCCATTTTTTCTACCTCCATAAAATTTTATAGTTATAATATATAACACATTTTTCCATAAATATCCATAAATATCGTATAATTTTGAAAATTTATTTTAAAATATGTTATACTATAGTATATAAAAATTATAATTCAAAATATCCGGATAAAATAAAACTTGTGGATATGATTTTATTCATTAGAATAATACCCAAGCGAAGCTATATATTTTTATTTTATATTTGCATTCCCCGTTTAATTGTAATGAAAAATATTCAAGAATATTTTATGATTGTCATTTGATATTGTATAGGAGGTCTAATTAAATGAAGTTTAATGAACTACCTGAACAGATAAAAAGGCATATGAATAGACTTATAGAGTCCTCAGGAATACAGAATACTGAAAAGTTCAAAAATCTTATGGCTGAGACATGGGATAAAAAATGTCAGCTCTTCGAGCAACAGACTAAATCCCTGAAAATGATATCTACAGACTCTATCCCACGTGGAGACTCAAGAGGTGCGATTGTTTTAACATACTCAGGCTCAATTGTAGGGATTGGCCCAAAAGAGAAGTACAGGGAGGTTGAATACGCCAGCATACATCTTAGAAGCGATGTACCAAAAACGATCAACATAGATGAAGCTGAACTGGATGGAGGTATTAAGATAGGGGAACCTATTATTTTTTCAAGAGGTAAACTAAAAAAAACATCACCTGCTTATAAAATAGCGGTATGTGAAAAATCAATACCCTTAGACCAGCAGAAAGATATAATACGTGAAGGGATGATATTCATTACCAACGGTTTTATGAAAATTAATCGCAGTCTGCATATTGATAAAACAAATATACCTGATCAATTTACCGTAAAATCTATGGCCCGATATATAGCAAAGAAATATAATATAACAGGGACTCTGGCAAAAAAGATCATAGATGATTATCTATTGCTTATTGAAACCGGAATACTCCTTGGAGAAACGGTCCCTCTAGGAAGGATTGGGCGAATCTCCCTTAAGAGAAAGGGTGCCCAGAGGGCAAGAATAGTAAAACATCCCGAAACGGGTGAGGAGATCATTATTAAAGCGAAACCACCTAGATCTGTACCAAAGATCTCTTTTAGCAGTTACTTAAAGGAAAAAGCGGCTGAGATCAATGAGGATACTTTAGTTTAAAATACTATAACATCAATCATGTTCATTTATGATAAAAACGTTTATATTTCTGCTTAATTAAGGCAGATTCCTCCATAATTTTTCAACTTTTTTTCTTTTAAAACCATCTTAATTCTTCTCTTTTAAACATCTTTAAATCTCCAGTTATTTTTTTATCGGCTACTTAGAGGAACCTCCATGTGGTATTACTGAAGATTTATACATTTTATTTTATACTACCGATTAAGTTTTCCATTTCATTATTTGTTTTATTCTTCTTTGTCTTAGGTGCTCTTGATTGTTCTTTGTACCAATAAGAGTCATTACTATTATATTTGTTTAGCCATTTATAGAACTAGTTTCTTGAGCGATTATGTGTTCTACATATTTCTGAAACGTTCCAATTGTTTTTATATAATTCAATGGCTCTCATTCTTAATTGCTCATTAGTAAGATTATCTTCTTTCATTGCAGATCCTCCAATTTTGATATTTTGGA
>QNBN01000034.1 GCA_003645695.1 Spirochaetota bacterium
AAAGATCATATCAAGCGAGCCTCATCCTCAACTCCCATGGTTTCGAAGATGTATGGATACTTGAAGGAGGGTTGAGGATGTGGCCCTACAAGATTACGCATGAGTAACTTTCCTAAAATAATAAACATAATTAATTTCTACTTTTCATGGCTTTTTCAATAGCTTCCAACAATTCTTCGGGTTTGATTGGTTTTTCAATAAACTGATTTACGGGAAGAAAATCCTGATCCTTTTGTGGATCAAACTTGAACCCTGTTTCTTTGCTTACTGATGTTACCATCACAATTGGTATTTTTGAGAGTTTATTATCTTCTTTTAATTTGTATGCTAGTTGAAAACCCTCTTCCGGGGTAGCCATCATAACATCAAGTATTATAATATCTGGATTAACTTCCAGAATTTTTTTATAACCTTCTTCGCCATCGTATGCAGTAGAAACGGTGTAGCCATTGTTTTCCAAAACCATTTTTTCCGCTTCTACCATATCAACATCATCATCTATAATCAGAACCTTACCTGGCATAAAATTTTACCTCCAAAATATTTAGTATGTTGTAACTCAATCTTTAAAAGATACGTTAAGATAATGGACGGAACAAGATATACATGGATCATAAGCTCTAACAAGCATTTCAAGAGCAAGCGTAATTTTATCTTTATCCCAATCCATGTCAAGCATTTTGGGAACAAACTCATTCATGTCATCGTCTATATTTGCAAAATTCTGGTTTGTCGGAATAATGCAGTTTGCATCAACAACTATACCGTTGTCATCATAGGTATAGTCGTGGAATAGAATGCCTCTCGGTACCTCTGTTGATCCGATACCACGACCTGCTTTTGGTTTGATGTTAGGCTTAGGTTCCTCTTTAAGTCCGCGTCCAAGAAGTTTATCTATAGTTTCAATCCCATGTTGAACAACATGGGCACACTCTATTACCTGGGCAACGCTGTTAAAATATGGATTATAGACTGGAGCTTTAAAGCCGAAAGCTTTTGCAGCCTTTTGGCCTGCTTCATTTAATCTGTCCTCATTGTTATTACATCTAGCAAGAGCACCCACCATATAGCTGCTTCTGCTATGGTGTGTATGTTTTGCGGTTGAGTGCCTAACGACTTTTTCATTTGTCATCTCTAAATAATTGTCAACAGGAGTAGCACCTGTATCCGATGAAAATATATCACCGTCATAAAATGCGAAATCATCCTTAGATCTGAGTGAGATATATTCAGTTTCTCTTGTAAAATCTGGTATTTTATCAGCTACTGCTTTGATTGTTTCTACAGTGGCATCAAGATCTTTAAGAGCTTCAACCATTCTCTCTCTTAATGATTTAAGCTCTGAAACGGTTGGAAGTTTTGTAACCCAGCCTGGTACCATTCTCATACCATGAACAGCATTACCGTTTACAATCTCGCATATGTCATTGGCAAGATTTTTTAACCTTAATGCTCTTTTAACAACATCTGGATTGGTCTCTGCTAAAGGAATAACCGAAGATGCACCAAACAAATCCGGTGCTACCAGAAAATACACATGTAGGATATGGCTCTGTAGTGTAGCCCCATCTATAAGGAGTTCTCTTAAAAGCCTTGTTTGCTCAGTAATTTCTATACCTAAAGCCGATTCTGTTGTTTTAAGAGATGTTATTTGATGGCCTGGGCTACATATACCACATATTCTACAGGTAATCCAGGCAGTTTCTGTAAAATGTCTTCCTCTTACAAATGCTTCAAAAAATCTTGGGGATTCAACTACATGGAATTTAGCCTCTTCCACAACCCCATCCTTAATGTTTACAACAATATCTCCATGTCCCTCCACTCTTGTTAGATGGTGGACATTAATGCTCATGTCTTTTGTTGTACTCATCTTGTAACCTCCTGCCAATAGCCATAGAATAATCTGTATCTTCTCAGTATGTCATCTCTCTTTAATCCGTACTTTTCCATAACCTCTGTTGCTTCTTTAACATTTGGATTTTCAGCAAGGCCTCTACAACCTGTACATCCCACGTTATTGCTGGGACACCTTGCATCACACCCTGCACGGGTAATAGGTCCCAAGCATATTTCACCGAGTTCATATCTACATACATTGCCCTTGCGTTTGCATTCAACGCAAACCGGAAAATCCGGGGTATAAGGCTTTGAGCCCATAACCAGGGCTTTTAGTATGTTCATAAAATCCTTTTTATCCATGGGGCAGCCATGAATCTTATAATCAACCCTCACAACCTCGTCAACTGCCATTACGGGGAGAGTGTCAAAATAACCGGCCTTATCTCCGTATACGTATTCTCTTACCTCATTGAGAGGCTGAAAGTTTTTCAATTTGTTGAGCCCTCCTGTTGAAGCACATGCCCCAAGGGTTACAAGAATCTTTGCATTCTTCCTAATCTCCTGGATCCTATTTACATCTTTAGGGGTAGAAATACTACCCTCTACAAAAGCGATGTCATAATCATCCCTTCTTACACTTGTTGCTTCTCGGAAATTGACTATTTCAACATGCTGTAAAATATCCAAAAGTTCATTCTCACAATTAAGTTTTTGAAGCTGACAACCTTCACATCCAGTAAAATCAAAAAAGGCTACTTTAGGTTTCACGGTTTCCTCCTTAGTGTAAAGATTCGGGGAGATCTTTTATATCCTTATAATAGAAAACTGGACCATCCTGACAAACGTAAATATGGTTCATCTGGCAATGTCCACATTTTCCAACCCCGCATTTCATTTTTCTTTCCAGAGAAAGGATTATATTTTCCTCTGGAAACTTTTTTGCAAAAAGTGAAAGAAGTACAAACTTATACATAACAGGTGGTCCTACTATTAAAGCCATTGTATTTTCAATATCCAGATCAAGTGGTGGGATAAGTGTTGTGATAACTCCAACATTACCTTTCCAGCTTTCATCCCCTCTATCCACCGTTACTTTTAAATCAACTCCACTTTCAGCTTCCCACTCCTTTAATTCATCCGTAAACAGGAGCTCTTTTGGTGATTTTGCACCATAAAGAATTATAATCCTGCCAAAATCCTTTTTATTTTCTATTGAATATTTAATGAGCGAGCGTAAGGGTACAAGACCAATTCCACCACCAATAAAAAGAAGGTCTTTCCCTCTTAGTTCTTTTACATTAAATCCCTTACCATAAGGTCCCCTAATACCCACCGGATCACCTTCTTTGAGTCTGTGAAGGGCTTCCGTCACCTTACCAACTTTTCTAACACACAATTCGAAACCATCTTTCTTTGTAGGGTTTGAAGATATCGAAATAGGAGCCTCACCATATCCGAAAACAGATACCATGACAAACTGACCGGGATCGTAATTAAACTGCTCTCTATCCTCTAATTCTATTTCAAAAAATTTTTCCAATTCAGTCATCTGAACAGCTTTTTTGATTCTAGCCTTCATAGGAAGGTAGAGTGATTTTTTTTCATATTGCATTTCAGTTATAGCCATCGTGTTGCCTCCCTTATATTTTTTCTACATTTTCATAGAGTAGATTGGATGTTTCGATCATGTTAATGTCAGCAACGCATTGTCTTCCGCATCTACCACATCCAACACAGAATGGTTTACCATACTCCTCCATTAGATAACGAAACTTTCTATAAAACCTGTGTTTGTTTCTGTTTGTCCTTGAAGCTCTAAAGTTTTCACCTCCGGCAACAACGGCAAAGCTTTCAAGCTGACAGCTGTCCCAGAATCTCCTCCTAGTGCCATCCTTAATATTGATATTCATAACATCATTTACATCAAAACAATAACATGTTGGACATACGAGGTTGCATGTTCCGCATGAAAAGCATCTTTCTCCGATTCTGTCCCAGAATGGGAGGTCGTCACCGGATTTAGACAAAAGAGGCATGTTGTGATAATCTGGTTTAAACTTTTCACTTCCTTCAAGACTTCTGCTTCTTTCAAGGGCTTTTTCTTTTTCTTTAATGGATGTATCATCTACATCGTAAAGTTCTACTTTACTGATAATTTCAAGGCCTTTTTCTGTATAAACTGTAACATGGAAGCTTTGTCCAATATTTGTAAGAAATACATCAAAACCTTCATCATATATTTGAGCACCTACAGCTTCACAGAAACAGTACTCATCGGGTATACAGTTAATACCTACTATTATTGACTTCTCTCTGCGCGAGAGGTAATTGGATTCAGGATTACCTTTTATAAAAGAGTAATCCAGCCTCAAGAGGCCCTGCATGTCACAGGCGTGTACTCCAAAGAGTATGAAGGGTTTTACATCGGGTTGTAGATCTTCGAGGCTTTTTAGTTTTAGATTTTCCAGTTCAAACTTAACGATGTCCTCTTTTGGAGGAATGAAAAACTTTTTAATAGGTGTTACGGTTGAAGTGTACTCCAGGTTGAGAATATCCGCTGTTTCCACTTTTTCAAACTCATTCCCCCTCAGTTTTTTTCTGACATCCATGGCTTTTTTATCTACCGATGGTGCAATGTCATAAGCATCGTTTTTTGCTTTTTGCACCGGCCCATAAATGTCATAATCTGGAAGGAGCTTCTCAAATAATTCTGGCAGCAATTTCTTGGGAAGAATTGCTTCTTTGATAACTTTTTGTTTTGTTTCTCCCATATTCAACTCCTTTGGATTCAAATATAGTTGGGTATTAACCCCACTTTTTACAGATTTATGTCAAGCTGTTATTGTGAGCTATGTTTTTGTTTTTACATTTTTTGCCTTGACACTATAAATACAGGAAGTTAATTTTTTAATGAAAATTGTTTGTTAAAAAATTAACTGTTTTTGTCTTGATATTCTATAATGTATATTCTTTTTAAATTTTGTCAAGGTTTTATTTTAAAATAATTAAAAAAAAATGGTAATTTTTGTTGCACAGGTTAAAATTGTTTTATAGTTTCTATATTATACTATGATTAAAAGTATAAAATTTGTATAATTATATGGGTTTTATTATTATTGCTGGTTTATATATTGTTGAGTTAGTTTCTAAAGTTTTCCCTATTGGTATGATAAAAACAAGGAAGGATAGATAAATTTTAAATGGGCAAAAAGGTTGGAGCTTTAATAAAGTTTAGAGGAATAGTTCAGGGGGTAGGTTTTAGGCCCTTTGTTTATAGAATGGCCCAAAAATACAAGTTGAAAGGTACTGTTAAAAATAGTTCGAAGGGAGTTATAATTGAGGTTGATGGTGGATTAGAGGATGTTAAGGCTTTCTATAAGCATATTAAAGAAAATCCTCCAGTTTTATCTGTTATTGATGAAAGTTATATAGAAATAAAAAAGGCATCTGGATTTAAAGATTTTGAGATTGTAAAAAGTGAGAAAGAAGAAGGCTTTACACCCATTTCTCCGGATATAGCTACATGTGATGATTGTCTCAGAGAAGTTTTTGATCCTTCGGATAGAAGGTATCTCTATCCATTTACAAATTGTACGAATTGTGGCCCAAGATTTACGATTATCGAAGATATTCCCTATGACAGAAAAAACACAACAATGCATAAGTTCCCGATGTGTGATGATTGTAGAAGTGAATATGAAGATCCAATAAATAGAAGATACCATGCACAACCTAATGCCTGCCCTGTATGTGGGCCTCAACTGATTCTATGGAATAGTGAGGGTAAGGTAATTGAAGAGGACCCGATTGAAGGGTGTATTAGGCTCCTTGAGAAGGGTAAGGTAGTTGCCATCAAAGGACTTGGTGGATTTCACCTGGCATTATATCCCTTTGATGATAAAGTCGTTAAAAGATTGAGGGACAGGAAAAAAAGGCCGGCTAAACCTTTTGCATTGATGGTTAGAGATTTATCTACTGCTTCAAATTATTGCAATATTGGAAAATCAGAGGAAAAATTGCTTCTTTCAAGAGAAAGGCCAATCGTTCTCTTAGAAAGAAAATCAAATTGTGCAATTCCACCTCTGGTTGCACCAGATACAGATTTTTTGGGATTAATGTTGCCTTATACACCTTTACATCATATTTTGCTCAGGAAAGGGCCTGAAATCCTGATTATGACCAGTGCTAATCTATCGGAAGAACCTCTTGTTTACAGAAACGAAAATGCCTTAACGGATCTAAGCAGGATTGCTGATGCCTATTTAGTGAACAATCGAGACATTGCAAGACCCTGTGATGATTCAGTTACAATGGTAGTTGATGAAAACTCAATATTGATCAGGAGATCTAGGGGATATGTTCCAAAAGCCATTCCGATTAAATCGAAAAAGGGAAGCCAGCTTATTGCTATGGGGCCTTTTGAAAAAAACACCTTCTGTCTTGTAAAGGATGGGAGGGCTTTCATAAGCCACCATATAGGAGATCTTGGTAATGAGAAAAGTGTTGAAGCTTACATTTCTGGAATAGAAGACTTTTTACGTATGTTTAGATGCGAGCCTCAAGCCGTAGTATGTGATATGCATCCTGATTATTATAGCACAAGATATGGAATAGAGCTTTCGAATAAGATGAAAATCCCCGTTTATAATGTTCAGCACCACCATGCGCATATAGCTTCGGTTCTTGCAGAAAAAGGAATAGAAGAAGATGTGATAGGTATTGCTTTCGATGGAACTGGTTTTGGACAAGATGAAACAATCTGGGGAGGTGAGTATCTTATAGCCAATACGGAAAGTTTTGAAAGATATGGATATTTTTATTCTGTTAAGATGCCAGGAGGTGAAAAGGCAATTAGAGAAATTGATAGAATGGCAGTTTCTTACCTGTATGAGAGCTTTAATAGTCTGGATATAGATATTCCATTTATTAAAAATTATGATAAAAAAAGGCTAGATCTTATTGGTAAAATGATTATTAATGGAATAAACTCACCGTTAACGTCTTCTTGTGGGAGGTTGTTTGATGCAGTATCAGCTCTGTTAGGGCTTTGCAGCGTAGTTCAGTATGATGCACAGGGGGCAATAGTCCTTGAAAAGAAGGCTGGTAAAATGTCAGAATTAGAAGCCTCCTATGATTATTCCATAAATGGCAACAATGTAGTAGACTTCAGGCCAATGATAAATAATATTGTATGTGATATTAAAAAGTCTGTGGATAGCTCTTTGATTTCAAGGAGATTTCATTCTACAATAGTTTATGCTACGATTGATATTTGTAGGAAGATTAAAAGGGAAAGAAGCATTAAAAAAGTTGTCCTCTCCGGAGGATCATTTCAAAATAGAAACTTGACATACCTCCTAATCAAATATCTTAAAAGAGAGGGATTTGATGTTTTTATAAACAGTCTTGTTCCACCCAACGATGGAGGTGTTTCCCTCGGACAGGCTGTTATTGGTTTAACAAAAATAGAAAAGGAGTGATAATTATGTGCCTTGCAGTTGCAGGAAGAGTTGTATCAATTGATGGAATGAATGGAATAGTAGAAGTGGGGGGAATTAAAAGAGAAGCAGGGCTTCACCTCGTCCCAGAAGTTAAAATAGGGGATTATGTGCTCCTTCATGCTGGATTCGCCATTCAAATTATAGATGAAAAAGAGGCGATCGAAACTATGAAACTTCTTGAAGAGATGTTTCAATCAGAGGAGGTTTAATAGGGATAACTATGGATTTAGCAAAATTTAGAGATACAGAGTATGTTAAAAACCTGATTGACAAGCTATATGCAGTTTACCCAGGTGGGAAGATAAACGTTATGGAGGTTTGCGGAACCCATACAATGGCTATTGGGAGCTATGGATTAAGGAGCCTTGTTCCTGAGGGATTGCGGTTGCTTTCCGGACCAGGATGTCCAGTATGTGTAACACCCAATTCAATAATAAATGCAGCAGTTGAGTTGGCATTAATTCCAGATATAGTTGTAACCACATTTGGTGATATGATGAGGGTACCAGGGAGTGAAAAAACGCTTGAGGTTTGTAAGGCAGAGGGAGCAGATGTAAGGGTATTGTACTCACCACTTGATATGATAGAAATGGCTGAATCTCAACTGAATAAAAACTTCGTATTTATTAGCGTTGGTTTTGAAACTACCACACCTGGTATAGCATTGACCGTGCTTGAAGCGAAAAGACGCAATTTGAAAAATGTCTCTTTTATCTGTTCAAATAGGCTTGTTATTCCGGCGTTAAGAATTTTGTCTGAAGCTGAAGATATTAATATTGATGGGTTCCTATGCCCTGGACACGTTAGTGTTATTATTGGATATGGGGCTTATGAGGAGATTTCAGAAAGATATAAAATACCCTGCGTTGTTGCGGGCTTTGAACCTGTTGATATTTTGATGGCCGTTTACGAAATAGTAAGACAGATTGCCAATAATGAAAGTAGAGTTGTAAATTCCTATGGAAGAGTGGTTACGAGAGAGGGGAATATAGAAGCCCAGAGAGTAATAGAGAAGGTGTTTGTTCCTGCAGATGCAGAATGGCGAGGGATTGGAGTTATACCAATGAGTGGCCTGGAGCTTCGAGAGGAGTTTTCAGAGTATGATGCTTTGAAAAAGTTCAAAATAGAACTGAGGGATGCCCCTGACCCACCCGGATGCAGATGTGGGGATGTACTTAAGGGTGTTTTATTACCCCCTGAATGCCCCCTTTTTGGTAAAAAATGTAAGCCTGAAAGCCCTGTTGGCCCCTGTATGGTATCATCTGAAGGTTCCTGTGCTGCTTACTATAAGTATGGAGGTGCTGAGTGAAAACTGATAGAATTCTTGTTACTCATGGTGGAGGCGGAGCACTTACAAGAGAATTAATTGAAGAAACAATAGCCCCCATTTTTAATAGTGAACTGCTAAATAAATTTGAAGATTCATCACTTATCCCTGCAACTGATAGATTGGTTATGACAACAGACAGCCATGTAGTGAAGCCTCTGTTTTTTCCCGGGGGTGATATTGGTAGGCTTTCGATCAGTGGAACGGTTAATGATATTGCAACTTCCGGAGCAAGACCTCTGGCTATTTCGGTTGGTTTGATAATAGAGGAGGGATTTTCTCTAGAAGATTTAAAAATAATACTTAAGTCAATGAAGGATACTGCTGATGAGGCAGAGGTTCATATAATCACAGGAGATACCAAAGTTGTTGAGCGAGGTAAAGCAGATGGTATCTATATAAATACATCTGCTGTGGGATTATTACCCGAGGATATACATCTTAGGCCAGCTAATATAGAACCAGGTGATGCTGTTTTAATTACTGGGCCAATAGGGAATCATGAGGCTGCTATTATTGCAGCGAGAAATGAGCTACTTCCGGATGTTAAAATAAGCTCTGATTGTGCACCCCTTGGTGGGTTAATAAAAAAGCTAATTGATGAGGTTCCAGAAGTGAAATGTGCTAGAGACCCAACAAGAGGAGGTGTTGCAGCAACTCTTATTGAGATAATAGAATCTTCAGGTTTTGGGGTAGAGCTTGATGAAAAAGAAATCCCTGTTGATGATGATGTGAAAAGCCTTTGTGATATACTTGGAATGGATCCTCTTTTAATGGCAAACGAAGGAAAAATGCTTATTTTTGTTCCTGAGGATAGGTCGAACAGGGCACTTGAGGTAATGAGAAAAGATAAGTACGGGAAGAACAGTAGAAAGATAGGTTTTGTAACGGATAATAAAAAACGGCTAGTTTTAAGAACTATTTACGGGGCTAAAAGAATTATAACCATGCCGATGGGTAGTCAGTTACCGAGGATATGTTAGGTACAGATTACCGCGTCGGTCTTACGACCTCCTCGCAACGAACATAGAGAGAATATAAATAATAATCCTAAGATTTCTCACTTCACTAAGTTTCGTTCGAAATGACACCAACAGCATGTACTATTATAGTAAATAGAAAGGATCCCAAATTTTTGTCCCCGAAAAATCTAACATTTACAATTTGCGAGTGGAGAGCCTCTTTGAGCGTAGCGACGCAATCCCGGTTTGTTGCACCCACCGACGTCATTGCGAACGAAGTGAAGCAATCTCTGGTTGTTGTATTGAAGGGGATTGCCGCGTCGGACTAAAGTCCTCCTCGCAATGACGTAAAAAGGCGTCATTGTGAGCGTAGCGACGCAATCCCGGTTTGTTGCATAAAAAAAGAGGGATCAATAAAGATCCCTCTGATAATCTAAAATCAAAAAATTATTACTTCTTTATGCTGTAAAAAACATTCTTGCCCTTGAAAATAGCAGAATCACCCAGTTCTTCTTCAATTCTGATAAGCTGATTATACTTTGCAATTCTTTCGGATCTGGAAGCTGAGCCTGTTTTAATCTGTCCTGTATTCATTGCAACAACAAGATCAGCAATAAATGTATCTTCAGTTTCTCCTGATCTATGAGAAACAACGGCTGTGAATCCAGCCCTTTTCGCCATTTCAATTGTATCAAGAGTTTCGGTAACTGTCCCTATCTGATTTAATTTAATAAGGATTGAATTAGCCGTCTTTTCTTCGATACCTCTTTTTAATCTTTCAGGGTTAGTTACAAAGATATCATCTCCAACTATCTGGATTTTATTTCCGAGCCTCTCTGTCATAAGCTTAAAACCTTCCCAATCATTTTCGTCATGCCCATCTTCAATGGAAATAATCGGATACTTGCTTACAAGATTTTCATAAAAACTTACCATCTCTTTGGATGTCTTAATTGGGTTTTTTTCGGCTTTCATGTTGTATTTACCATCTTCAAAGAAGGAACTTGCAGCGGGGTCAAGAGCTATAAAAATATCCTCTCCTGGTTTGTAACCTGCTTTCTCAATAGCTTTAACAATAACCTGAAGTGCTTCTTCGTTGGATTGAAGATTTGGGGCGTAACCACCCTCATCTCCAACGGCTGTATTTAGCCCCATATCTTTAAGTATTGTTTTTAATGCATGAAATACCTCAGCACCCCATCTTATTGCTTCCCTAAAGTTTGGAGCCCCGGCAGGAGCAATCATAAACTCCTGAATATCCACATTGTTATCAGCATGTTTGCCACCATTTAGGATGTTCATCAGAGGAACAGGAAGTTCTTTAGCATTTACACCACCGAGATACCTGTAAAGGGGTAAACCAAGATCATTTGCAGCAGCTCTTGCTACAGCCATTGAAACGCCGAGAATGGCATTAGCACCCAATCTCCCTTTATTTTTTGTGCCATCGAGTTCGATCATAATATTATCAATATCAGTTTGAAGTGTTGCATCGTAGCTCAGCAATTCGGGAGCAATTTCATCATTGACATTTTCAACAGCTTTGAGAACGCCTTTACCGCCGTATCTTTTTTTATCACCATCTCTTAGCTCAACAGCTTCATGTTCTCCTGTAGATGCTCCCGAAGGGACCGCTGCTCTGCCAACTGCTCCTGAATCAAGCAATACTTCGACTTCAACTGTTGGATTTCCCCTTGAATCTAAAACTTCTCTTGCAATTATACTCTCTATAGCAGACATAGTAAATCCTCCTGACTTTTAATTTATCTACAATATAAAGTTTAAACTCTAATTGTTCAAGAAATTAATGTAGTGGTTGCCATTGTCGATAATCAATTTAGAATCCTTGTTTTTCTATAATTGGTTTTTGGGAAAAGAATATTTTTGATACAAGTCATCAGGTAAAGTATGGGAAATAGAAATAGAAGATCTAAAGGTCAAATTTTTATTTTAATGGGGCTTATTGGAGCTCTTTTATTTTTAATATACAACTTTATTTGTTTCTCCTGTGGGTCTGCTTTTGAATCGAATTTATCCTGTTTTGTACAAAAACTATTCACAGATGAAAAGAATCAATCCAGTTACTATATATCTTCATTTCTAACAGTAAAAAGTAATGAAGCTCAGAAGATGGAGGTGCACAGATTAATTCAAAAATCAATCAATGAACTTAAAAATGTACAAAGGGAGTTGAAAAAACTGGAAATAGAGCACAACAAGTATGTGGATACCGAGGGAAGAATAAAAAGTCTTATAAATAGTCTGATCTATCTTTTTGGGGATCAATTGAAATTTCGGGATGAGATAACTGTGTTATACAATGAGAAAATCGAAAATGAGATATATAGCATAATTAACGAAAATAGTAGGATCTACGAAAATAAGTTTTGGAAGGTTAATTCTTATCTATTAGAAAGAAAAAAGAGCCTTGAAAGGAAAATTAATTATCTAACGGATTATCTTAATATGATTGATGGTTATGGGAGAACTTACAGTACAGCAGTATATAATAATAACTCTATAATACAGTTTCCGGTAAAAAAGCTTTATGCAAAAACCAGGCTAGAAAATAAGGGAAAGTTCATACCTGCCGAAATAGAAATTAACCGACTAAAAAATGTATTAGAAGATAAAAAAGTAGAAAATGATGATCTTAGTGGTAGTATTGAAAAAATGTTAAACTCTTTATATCAATATACTGAAGAAAGTGAAAAAATACTTAATAGCCTTTCAAAGCAAAAAATTAATAGGGAAAAAGCTAAAAATTTATTGAAATTATGTGAAAGACTTGAAAAAAGGGGAGCCTATGAAATGGCACTTAAGCATTATCGTAATATTTTAGTTTTTGATCTTTCACCGCTTGAAAGAGAAATTGTTTTAAGTAAGATAGAAGAGATTAACAGGAAGATTGTTATAGACAGGATTATTAGAAAAGAAAATAAAGTTGCTGCTAAGTTAAAGGTTGAGGCTGACCATCACAGAAAACTGGATGAGATAGATAAAGCAAAAGAGCTTTATATCAGGGTAATTAAAGAGTTTCCTAATTCCGATTATGTTGATGAGGCTATTGAAGGTTTGCTTGAATGTCAAAAGGTTGTTGAATAGTGTAATGATTTCTAACACTACTTTGTTTAGGTTGTGCTTATTATGGAGATTGCCGCGGAATCCTTTGGATTCCTCGCAATGACATAAAAAGATGTCATTGCGAGCGGTGCGACTCTTTGAGCGAAGCAACATAATCCCCTGGGTTTCTTGCACCCACCGACGTCATTGCGAGCACGGTGAAGAAGATTGCTTCGTCACTCACTACGTTCTTTTCTCGCAATGACATAACGCCTGTGTCTTAATTAAAATAGCAACGCAATTCAGGGTTACAACTTCCTTTGATGTCATTGCGAACGAAGTGACTACTTGAGCGAAGCGACGCAATCTTGGTTTAGGGCAAGGAAGTGAGATTGCCGCGTCGTACTGAAGTCTTCCTCGCAATGACATCAGGAGTATACGATAGCAAAAAGGCATAATTGCCGCGTTGGCCTTAAGACCTCCTTGCAATGACATAAAAAAGGCATCATTCAGTTCGTTTATTCCTAGCGATTGTAGATGTTACCTAAATTGAAGACATTTTTTATTTACACTATGTCCTTAATGTCATTCCCGCGAAAGCGGGAATCTAATATACGTTAATATACATAAAAAGTGTGTGTTATTACTATATAATATATAATGAATTAAAGAATATATAATTTTAATATGTGAAGATCCCGGATCAAGTCCGGGATGACATAAGTAGGAAATATTATTTAAACAATGAAAACCTATTAATTTTTGTCCTTGAATTAGTTGGCATTTACAGCGATGGCAGGTCTGATGAAAATTAAGACCTGGTGTAAAGCAAAAACTCTATGAGAGGATTTGTATCAACAATTTTTCTTGATACTACTCTGTATTTGTCAGCATCAAATTCGGGGAAAAAGCTATCTCCCTCATAATTTCTGTGTATACGGGTAAGGTAAATTCTATCCGCTATTTCTATAGTTTGCCTGTATATTTCTTCACCACCTGCAATAAATAGCTCTGTTTCATTATTTTTATCCGCAAAATTAATGGCCTCATTAATAGAATTAAAAACATAAATGCCTGAATGTGTGTAATTTTTATTTTTGGTTATGATAATAGTTTTTCTTCCAGAAAGTGGGTTACCAATAGATTCAAATGTTTTTCTCCCCATTAATACAAAATGCCCAATTGTTTTTTCTTTAAACCATTTTAGGTCCTCAGGAATATGCCAGGGAAGCTTGCCATTATTGCCAATTACATTATTTTTAGAAACAGAAGCTATTATTGATACTATCATGGTTTTTAGATAAAAGGGCAGGCGAAAAACCTGCCTTTTGAATATTATGAAGCTTTATATACTAGGTACATTTACAGTTAATGAAGTATTGACTGTATAGTTGCCGACATTTCCTTCTATAGTTGCGGATACGGTGGTAGCTGTTAAACTTGTTGAAAAGTAAAAATATAGATCTACTGGAACACTACCCATATCATCATCCCCTACTTTTATATTAACGTCGCTACTATAAATGACCATTTTAAAAGTATCGCTGGATATACTTATCCCGAAGTTTACCGTTCCATTTAGAGTTACTGTTACTGGATTGCCATTTTCATCTGTAACCGGTACCGGTTCATCATTAAAAGTCAATAAAAATGATGAAGTAAGGTTTGAACCAATCTCAGAAGCATAATGTGATCCTGATATATCGCCATAGCCTTCATATTGAATATCTTTTTGTGGATTTGAATTATACCATTTATACCCTGAATCACTCAGCGCTTTCGATGCGAGTTCCGCATCTTTCATAAGATTTTCTACTGTATTTTTGAGTAAATCGCACCCACTGAACAAAAATACAAGGCTAAAAATCATAATCAATCCGAGCAAAACCAATAGTAACTTTTTCATATTTGTATCCTCCTGTTATATTTATATATATAATAGCTCGTTAAAATGTTTTTTCATCCCTCCTGAATCTTTTTTTTAAGACTCAGATAAAGTGGTAGGCTTATAAGGAAAGGTATAATATAAAAGCTTACACGATAGAGTAAAACAGCACCAAGGGCGGTTTCAAACTGAATGCCGAAGGCTGAGAAAATTAGTGCCATAGACCCCTCCATTGTTCCTGCTCCTCCCGGAACCATGGATATAATTGCAACGGTCTGTCCTACAGCAAAACCAATTATAAGCTCCCCAAGATTTATTGTGAAATGTACAGCTTTGAAGGTAAAAAACAAAACGCCTACCCATAGAAACCAATCAATCAAAGTAATTAATATAATGATAATGGCCAGGCGGGGATGGGCAAGTAAGTTTTTAAAGCCGACATGGAAATCGTTGATATATCTTTCTATGTTTTCAGGGTTTATTTGCTTTTTCTTTGAGAAAATTCTGATAATTTTATTTATTCCTGAAATGAGTATATTCATTGAAAAATTTCTAAACTTTTTCCAGAATACAGTAAGATAAGCTATTGTAGATATAATAAAGAATACAAGCATGGCAATGGTCATGGAGATCTTGCTAAAACCGATATCTTTTTTGCCAAGTATTATATACAAAAAACCTACAATAACAAGGATATTAAACAACAGGTTGAAGAGCACAGCCTGTAAAATACGTGTAAGGGTAGCTTTTTTTGGGCTGATGTCATCATAATCAAGAATGTAAACTTGAGTTGCAAAAGGGGTTAATCCCCCAAGTGAAACGAGGTAACCGAGCGAGTTTATCAAAAGTGAGTATTTAATTGCTTTTCCGATGGGTAGCCTTTCACCGAATGCTCTGAGGGAAACAAGAAGAAAGAATCCTTCAAATATATATACCATAAAAGAAAATACGACAGAAATACCAAAATACCAAAGATTCATCTGGAGGAACACGAATTTCAACTGATTTAATTTAGAAAAGGCAAGCAAAATACCGATGATAACGATAAATATTATTGCATATTTTAAATATCTTCTGGCCTTCTTTAGTTTTCCACTTTTTTTAACATTTACTTTTTCTCTGATCATTTGATTTACCCATTTGTGTAATTGGTGAATAGAAATATGCTCTATTAATATCCATTTTTCCTTAGTTTTTCCAATGCCTCTTTTGCTGTTCTGTTGTTTTTATCTATGTAAAGTATTCTCTGATATACTTCTTTTGCTTTGCTGTATTCACCAATCTGGAGGTAAGTAACCGCGAGGTTAAAAAGATATAGTTTGTTTTTCGGTTTCATCTGAACTGCTTTTTCGAAATATTTCACTGCCTTGTTGTAATCTTTTAAATCACCGTAACATAGGCCTATTGCTTCAACCGCCTGGTGGTTTTTTGGATTTATTTTTAATGATCTTTCAAAAGATTTTATAGCTTCAATGTACTTTTTCTGGTCTAAAAGTCTCTTCCCCTCTTCAAAGCTCTTTGTAGACTTAACATTTGAGCATGCGGTTAGAAAGAAAATCGAGATTATGAGAAGAATAATTGAGTAGAAAGTTAATTTGTATTTTATGGTATTTTTATACATTTTTATTAAAACTCCTGTCCAGGATTTTTTTGTTGCTTAATATAATTATGACTCTATTAAATTATGGTATTTTTTTTCAAAATTTGCTATGTTAATGAAACCATACGGCTTTTATTATCTATTTTCTTTAGGAGAATTTAAAACAACTTTTCATGGTTACCTATACAAAAATTAAATAATTAGGTACGTAAAAACATTGGTTTTCTGGTTCAGGTATTTTGTATTTCATTTTTAATCCTAAATTAAATTAATCGTTACGAAAGAAAAAAACAATTTATAATGTAACAGAAAATGAAAAAAAAGGAAAAATTAACACTATTAGCTGTGGCTATAAATGTTTTACTATTCGGGTTAAAAATATACGCATATATCTTTTCGGATAGCCTTGCTATACTTTCTGATAGTTTCAACTCTTTAATGGATATTTTATCATCTATAGTAATATTTTTTGCTGTTAAAGTATCATCAAAAAAGGCCGATTCTGATCATCCCTTTGGTCATAGAAGTGCAGAGCCAATTGCCGGTCTGATTATGGCTATTTTTGCTACGGTTCTTGGTTTTGAAGTTATTAAGGATGCAGTAATATCAATTCTGAGAATTAGAAAAATTGAAATCACAACAGTTACACTGATGATCATGACAGCAGCAATTATTCTAAAACTGGTTATATTTTCATTATTCAATAGCTATGCAAAAAAGATAAATAGCCCAGCTATTAAGGCTTCTGCCATTGATTACAGGAACGATATAATAGTCACTTTTATGGTTATTTTAGGAAATATAATCGTATATTCAGGATTTAATATTGTTGATGGTATTATAGCCATACTGGTAGGGGGATTTATTATATATTCAGGGATCAGAATTGGTATAGAAAATATGGGATTTTTAATGGGTAAAAGGCCCCCTGACGAAATAATCGATAAGCTTAAAGATATAGCGCTTTCTGTCGGGGGCGTTAAGGCATTAAACGATGTTAGAGCTCATTACCTTGGTTCTTATATACAGATTGAGATACATATTGAAGTTGATAAAAATATTTCAACAGAAAGATCGCATGATATTGCCAAGGAGGTGCAGAGAAAGCTTTTACAAAATGA
>QNBN01000035.1 GCA_003645695.1 Spirochaetota bacterium
ATACATAAGATATTTTGCTGTAAGAGATAAGAATCGCAATTATCTTGGAACACTTGAAGTTACACAGGACATAACCGATGTTAGAAAACTCGAGGGTGAAAAAAGGCTTCTCGATATGGATGATTAATTTGATTAGTAATATATGATATTGATTATATTCTTATTTAGTATTATCATTTCAGTCATCATTTAGGTGATTAATATTAATAACGTATGTAAATATCAGATATTTCGAAGCTGATATAGGTAATTTATCTGTTTTTTGTGGCAGATATCATACAGATATTATATTGATATGCTAAAGATGAGTGTTACTAATTGTTCCAATGACTTATTTGACATTTACAAAAGGTTTAATTTATGACTAATGCATCTAAACTATCTAAAATTGAAGTAAGAGGACTTGAGGCAAGATTTTATGACTTTTTACTTTTGTATGGTACATTTGGGTTGTATCAATCCCTGTTAAAAAGAGTTATCATGGATATGGAAATAAAAACCGGTGATAAAATTCTCGATATGGGTGCTGGAACTGGAAAAAATGCTTGTATGATAAGGAAATATGTGGGAGATGAGGGTTTTATTCTTGGGCTAGACATTGGTGAAATAATGCTAAAAAAGTTCAACAGAAAATGTAAAAAATATGAAAATATAAAATCTGAAAATCAGAGAATAGACGAGCCATTAGCATACAAAAACGAGTTTGACAAGGTATTTATTTCCTTTGTTATCCACGGTTTTACACAGGAAAATAGAATAAAAATAGTTGAGAATGCCCATAAGTCTTTAAAACCCGGTGGAAAGTTTTTTATTTTTGATTGGGCAGAGTTTGATATAAAATCCTCAGGTTCTATACTAAAGTTTTTTATGTATCATGTAGAATGTCCCCTTGCTCTCGATTTTATAAAACAGGATTTTAAAGCCATTCTTAAAAAACAGGGGTTCTGTAACATTCAGGAAAATTTATATGCAGGCAAAAAAATCAGGCTTTTAAGCGGAGAGAAAACATAAACCGCTTTTCTGTATTCTAAAAGGATAATCTAACGCTCATCCATCTTCAACTTCTCCAACTTTTTGAGAAAATTCTGGCGATTGGAACCTTCTTTTAGAATAACCAGAATAGTATCATCACCACCAACCGTACCAATAACTTCAGGTATTTTTAATCTATCAATTTCAAATGCAACTCCTGTGGCATATCCAAGCTTTGTTTTTAAAACAGCGAGATTACCGGAAAACTGAATATCGAGAATATCATCAATTAAATCCGATGAATCAACTGTAGTAAGAGATTCTTCTACCCCTGAGTTTCTCTCCTTATAGATGTAACCTTCTTTTCCATCGTAAACTCTAACCAGCCCTAAAGTTTTAATGTCACGTGAAAGTGTCGCCTGGGTTACATCAACTCCCAAATCTAATAGCCTCTTTCTTAATTCATCCTGGCTGTGAATCGACTCATTTCTTACAAGAGATATAATCAGCTTGTGTCTCAACCTTCGTTCCTTCAGAACTTTCCTCCAAAAACATATCTGACTTTTTTATCATAGTAATGGCTCCCCTCGGGCAAAGAGAAGCACATGTACCACATCCTGAGCATGTTTCAAGATTAACCTTAAAAGTCTCTTTAATCCTAGTTACAGCATCATGCGGGCAGTTTTCTATGCAAATATCACATTGAATACAGGTGCCACAAGTTGCACATTTATCCACCAGAACATCTTTATAAATACCTTTGTTTTGAAAGTATACAAGATTAATACGCTGTTTGTCAACTACAGGTGCACAACTTTTAATATGTTTTATCTCACTTAACCCACGGAAATTACCATGTAAATAATAA
The DNA here is from genome assembly GCA_003645695.1 of Spirochaetota bacterium. Taxonomy (GTDB): domain Bacteria; phylum Spirochaetota; class B62-G9; order B62-G9; family B62-G9; genus B62-G9. The sequence goes on from QNBN01000035.1 coordinate 1,841, forward strand.
GCAATCTCTCTGCCATCTGCTATGGCATCCGCTATATAACCTGGTGATGCTGCATCTCCAATAATATACACTCCAGGGATATTAGTTGTAAAGCTTCCTTTGGAGATAATTATGCCATATGCAGAAAAATCTATTTCTATCTCTTCACCTATTGCCTCAATCAATACATCCGCATCTAAAGGATAATCGTTTTTGAAATATATCTTTTTATTCTCATATTTTTCAATAAAGCGAGGATATACTATTTTAGCACCCAGATTTTCAGCTCTTTCAATTTCATTGATAAATGCAGATGGTGTTTTTATATCAATGACTGTTACTGATTTTGCCCCGTATTTGAAGGATTCACAAGCTACATCCATGCCAACATTTCCTGCACCAATGATTACCACTTTCTTATTGAACAACTGGATGTTTTTTAAGTTGTTGTGCCTTATTGATCTCATAAAATAATATGAGCTTATAGCTTCATCCTCCCCAGAAAATCCAATTTTCTTTGATTTGCGCAATCCAATTGCCAAAATTATAGCATTGTACTTTTCTTTCATTGATCTAATATTTTTTAAATCAATCATTTTATTCATACGAAAATTAATTTTAAGAGCTTTTATCCTACTAATTTCGTTATCTACTGCATCTTTTGGAACCTTTTCTTCTGGAATATTGTTGGTTAATTTACCTCCTAAAATTTTTTCCTTTTCAAATAGGTCAACTTTATATCCAAGCCGGGCTAAATGCCAGGCTGCAGCAAGCCCTCCAGGACCTCCTCCTATAATTGCAATTTTTTCATCCTTCTGTTCTTCTCTTATATTTGTTTTACCCTTTGGTGCGTACTTTTTTGAGATTTCTGCAATCGGAACTGGATCATTTATACTATTTCTTGTACACGCCTGCTCACAAAACCTTGGACAGGACAACCCACAGCATGTATATCTAAATGGAGTGTAATCATCTATGATTTCATAGGCTTCTTTTATCTCTCCATCTCTAATTTTTTTGATTATTTGTTGATTTGGTATCCCAATGGGGCATGCATTTGAACATGGAGATTTTAAATTCGTATGCAATGGAAAAAGCTCACCTCCAATCTTATTCGAAGGAACATATAGTTTCCCAAATGGGCGCCCCAATAATTTTGTGACCTTCCAGAATTTTAAGGACAGTATTTTATCCAACGATAAATTAAATATTTCTGCATATTCTTCTATAAATGGTAGTATCTCTTCTAGCTCTCCATCTTTAACTTCTTTGCAGATACTGCCCTTTCCAAGCTGGTTTTTAGCAATATTTCCCCGAATCCAAATTGTTCCTCCAAACATTCCAGACCCTATATAATGCCCCACCGGAGATTCATCCTCAGATAGATCATATCCTAGAACAATAATCCGGCCACCTGCCATATACTCACCCAAATAATCTCCAACTCTCTCTCCAATTATAATTACAGGCTTTTTTCGTCCATACTCTTTCATCATTATCCCAGCTCTAAAACCTGCAGAACCTCTTATAAATATCTTACCATTCCTCATCATATGCCCAGGTATATCACCAACGTTTCCATGAACAATGATAAAACCATCATTCATAGTATTACCGACTCCATCCTGAGCATTGCCGTTTACAACGATAGTTGAACCGCTATTAAATACACCAACATCTTGGCCGGGAATCCCATTAACTTCTATTTTTATTCCATAATTCATTCCAGCCCCTATATATCTTTGTCCAATTACATCATCAAGTATAAAATTTTTAAAACCAGTCCTGGACTTTTTATAAATAAGATAGTTCAATTCTTTATATGGCATAGTCCCAACTTTGATACGAAAAGCATGCTCTTTCTCTCTGATTACATAATTATTCATAATAATCACCTGCTAATAATTATATTTATTATTGGGCTTCACAATCCTAGATTGAGTTACTATTTTTTGAATGTAAAATTTTTAATCTATGATAATTCAGGACGAATAAAGCAGTATGATATTCTATTATAAACCAGCCTGCTTTATCCCCAGTACTTTCATTTCTTCAGTTGTTAGATTAATTCCCCTTAATCTATCTCTATTGCCTACAAGAGAACCTATTGCATTTATTCCCATGCTTCCCATTAACTCCTTGATTTCATCCGACCACGCTAGTATTAAATTAGTCAAAGCCTCAGTTGCAAGATCAATATCAACTCTACCTGCTAAATCTGCTCGATTTGTTGCAATCCCATATGCACATTTACCTGCATAGCATCTCTGACATAAACCACACCCCAGTGCTACTAAAACAGCAGTACCTATATAAACAGCATCAGCACCAAGGCAAATAGCTTTTAAAACATCCGCAGAGTTTCTTATGCCTCCCGCCGCAACAAGCGATACCTGGTCCCGAATCTTTTCTTCCCTCAAACGTTTATCCGCAGAAGAAATTGCAAGTTCAATGGGTATACCCATCGACTGTCTAATCCTTCTTGGAGCTGCACCTGTACCCCCCCTAAAACCATCTATCGCTATTATATCAGCACCTGCTCTGGCGATACCAGCAGCAATAGGGGCAATATTATGAACAGCTGATACTTTAACAGACACGGGCTTTTCATAATGCGTGGCTTCTTTAATTGCAAATATTAGCTGTCTTAAATCTTCAATTGAATAAATATCATGGTGTGGTGCTGGAGACAACGCATCTGATCCTTTAGGGATCATCCTAGTTTTTGATATTTCTTCTGTAACCTTTTCGCCGGGCAGGTGACCTCCTATTCCTGGCTTTGCCCCCTGTCCAATTTTTATCTCAACTGCTGCACAGTTTTTGAAAAATCGTGGGTTTACTCCAAAACGACCGGACGCCACCTGCACTATTGTATTGTTCCTGAAGCTGTCGAGTTTCCTATGGAGACCACCTTCCCCCGTATTCCAGAATGTCCCAATCTTCTCTGCAACTCTTGCCTCAGCTATCTGAACATTAAGATTTATCGAGCCGAAGCTCATAGCTGAAAACATAATTGGAGTGTTCAGTTCTAAAAAAGGTGTTACACCTTCATTTTTTAATTCATCTGAAGGATCTTTTCTACCTAAAAAAGTTTTAAGTTCAATTGGCTCTCGGAGTGGATCAATCGGAGGATTCGTTACCTGACATGCATCAAACATCAAATGATCAAAATAACTTATTATCTCTGAATCAGATCCATTTGATATCAATAGAACATGGCCTGTTTTGTTTGGATCAACCTGCCTCCATAAATTTTCCTGGTCATCCTTCCAATACCTGTGGGACGATACAAAGGGGGTTTCTACAATTGATATAGCATTTTCAGGACATTGCCGTTCGCAGTAATGACAACCTCCACATGAAAATCTATTAGCAACAGGTTTTTTCACTGGTTGCCCATTCTTATCAATATCCTCAGGAACTAGTTTAATCTCGCCCCACGTACAGGCTTCTGCACACAACCCGCAGCGGGTACATCTGTCATAATCAAATATTGGAACAAACCTAACAGGTCTCTTCCAGTTATTTTTCATATTCAATTCATTGTGGCTGGAAGTATTTGATAGAACATTTTCGATTAATTCTTCAGTGAGGCTCATAATTCAACTCCTTCATACCTATAATTTCAGGCTTCCCTCTTGTAAGCTGCCATGTTTGTTCCCGTTCTGGACATAGTATTTCAAATGAACTCTCTTCGCTTGAATAAAAATACCTGCCTCTATCTTTTGCCCCTACTAAAGGCCGTAATTTTAAATTGTCATTCATTGCTATAAGGTATTTTCCATTAGAAACAAGAATAGCAAATGGCCCATTCAGCAAAGCCTGTGGAAACATCTGTCGTAATCTCTTAATTCTATCTCTTTTATTCTCATCTTTAATTGCATCAATCTCCTCCCAGAATGGAGGTGATAAAACTGCACATGTATCCAACAGGGAAAGACTCTTTTCTCTGATTAAAAAGTCAAACATGTAACTTATCACCTCCGTATCTGTTTGCAGTCTACATTTATACCCATACATTTCTAGATAATTTTTATTTACTCCATAGGATGTAATTTCACCATTATGAACCACCGACCACTCCAGGAGAGAAAAAGGATGCGCACCGCCCCACCAGCTCTGGCTATTTGTTGGGAATCTACTATGCACAAGCCAGATTGTTCCTTTCATCTTGTCAACAAGGAAAAACTCTCCAATCTCCTCAGGATATCCCACTCCCTTGAAAACACCCATATTCTTTCCGCAGGACATTACAAAGCCTCCATCTATAGATTGATTAAATCCAAAGACAAAATTTTTCATATAAGATTCAACATACCTATCCTCCATATGCATTGATACAGGGTCAATATTAGAGAGCTTAATATCTTCATTGTTCGGACCAGGCAGTACAAAATATCGCTTTAGTATTGGATGCCACTTTATGGACATTACATCTCTTGTAGGAATGTCTTCAGAAAACTTTACATATAAGTGTGCCCTAATATATTCATCTGCTTTACCCACTATGTCTTCATTATCACAAGCAATATGGAGCGCATAATAATCCTTCAACTCAGGATAAATACCATACACCGCAAAACCACCTCCCAAACCATTGCCTCGTTCATGCTGTACGGATATTGCATCAATAAATTCTGAACCTTTAAGCAAGCTACCATTTGTATCAATTCCTCCTACTATACCACACATTTTGTTACTCCATACCAATAGATTTATATTTATAAATATTCAGTATTATTATACTTTTATAATATAAATGTCAAGTATTTTTTGCAATTTATTTAATATTAATTATTTATTTATTAGATAGTTAGGTGTGTAGACAGGTAATAATTATTTCTTTATATTGAAGAATGTATAAATATACATTTTGAATTTAGAAATGGGTTAAGAGTAACAGATATTCTTTTTAACCTATCATCAAAAAAATTAATAATTCATACTCTATGTATAGATTTAAAAAGATCATCATGCTGCATCCATGTAATTACTCCAGGAATCTTCCCTTCTTCTATAAGTTTATCTTTTAAATTATCAAAAGTGACGATGAGTTTAGATAAAATAACAAACCGAATGTTGTCTTAAAATATTATTTAGTTATATTTTTCAAAAAATTTCTTAAGGAAATGATTTAGTATGACCAAATAAATGGTATTAAATTAATCCCTTCTCTGCATAATACTTCCTTGCTCTATCCAAAATCTTTTGTATTTCTCTTTCCTGCTCATCGTTTAATTGAATGGGTTTATGCCTTTGTAGAATTTCTTTCATTCGCTCCTTTGCATAATCAAGAGCACTTTTTTTGCCTTCTTTTTCCCACTGACCATAGGGCAAAAGGTCAGCAACCTTTGGTACAAATTGGTCCTTTTTCCAGTATTTTCTTGTGTGTTCCTTATTTAGATAAAATCCAGGGATTGGCCCTACCTCATTTATCAAATCCAGAGCCAGAGTCTCTGTATTAACTTCAATGCCCTCAATAAACCTTCCGATTATACCTGCTACATCATCATCCATAATTGATTGTACAGGATGGTGGGTTAACTCTCCATAAACTCCTCCGTGAAACTGAATGATATGGGCTCCTGAAAGAGCAGCAACTAAAGCAGGAATAGCCTTCTCATAGCAATTCTGGTAATCAATTATTTTGGAGTTCGTCGGTCCTATTGCAGAACTTTGAACCGGAATGTTATAACTTCGCCATATCTGATTATATACTGCCTCATGTAGAGCAATCCCAACTGAACCAAAAAATGGAAGTCCTGTTTTCATATTCTGAGGAAATACAAAGGCATTTGCAACCACCCTTGTACCAGGCTCAATTAACTGGGTAAAAACAATTCCTGCCACAACTTCGGCAACAGATGTAACAAGGGTACCTGCAACTGTGGCCGGTGACGTTCCTCCCATAACATCGCCAGCGGTAATATGTAGGGGTAAACCGGCCTTTGCAAATCTATAGGCCGACATTACAGCATCCTCATAAAAGGTTAGAGGAGGCGAACTTTCCATCATTCCCTGTATTTCTGTACCGGCAACTTTTGCCATTTCGATTGTGAAGATCTCACAATCCTTCTGGTATCCTGAAAATTGAAGCTTTGTTGAGTAACGTATTTTTGCAGCAGCGCTTTCGGGAATCGACATAACAGGTGGAGTATCATCAAAACCAAAATAGGGAGTATATGGGGTAAGAAAATGGAGGTTTTCAAGACCATCCAGAACTATTAAGGCATCCCTGTTCTCCTCCCTTGTTGCCCTTCTTGCCTCCCATGTATCAAGATCAACCGTGTTCATGCCGGGAAAAGCACAAAAATACACTGTATTACCACCAACAATAAGGTCATGTTTCGGATTACGAGATTTAAAATAGAAACTGCTTGGAGTAATCCTGAGGCATTCCTCTACAAGATGGGAAGGAAACTTCACCCTCATTGTATCAAAATCAACCTTACAACCATGTTTTTTAAAAGTATTAAGTGCAAACTCGCTCTCAAATCTCATACCTGTGTTTTCTAAAACGGCAAGAACGCCTCGTTTAATATCCTCGATCTTCTCCTGCGGCACTATTTCAAGAGGTTTAAAGTTTCTAACAAAACCTTTTAATGACATAAAATTCCCCTCATCTTAATGAAATAAAATTATCTAATAACTTTAATTTTTTCTTAAAAAAACAGCAATATAAATTATTGCTATCAATTTATTATATTGCTCCTATTTTCAGTTATACCCTTTTCTAAATGTCATTGCTTGGAAGAAATAAAGTAATTGACGACGCAATCTTTCTTCATAAGCTCTTGCACAATCATAAGATTGATTCTCTATGTTGATTCAACCATTAAACTCTTCTATAGCTTCAAACATTGCCAGAATATTTTCCGGAGGTACATCGGGTAAAATATTGTGCACTGTATTAAATACAAATCCTCCCCCTTTTGAAAATATTTTTAGCCTTTCCAAAACATGACTCTTAACCTCTTCAGGAGTTCCTCTATTCAATACCACTCTTGTGTCAGCTCCTCCTCCCCAAAATGTAACATCATTCCCAAACTCTTTCTTTAACTTTTCTGGCTCCATATCCTTGGCATTTGTTTGAACTGGATTAATAATCTCGATACCTACCTCTATAAGATCGGGTATGAATTTAGAAATAGAACCGCAGGAATGAATAAATGTGTGCATCATACTATGAGATTTTACGTAGTCGCATAGCATTTTGTGCCTGGGTTTAAAAAGCTTTTTATATATTTCAGGCTGCATAAAAGGGCCAGTATCCATGCCCAGATCGTCTCCAAATCTGATTATATCAACTACATCTCCTACTGCACTGCATACTTTTTCTAAAAATGGGATATGTTGTTCAATCAAAGCATCGAGCAATTTTTCTACATTCTTCTGATCCAGAATTAAATCCATCAAAAAGTTATCTATTCTTCTAAGAAAAGTACCCCATTCAAACAGATTGCAACCTGCTACTACCATAAGGGCCTTGTCAGTTGTTTCTCTTAATTTGATTGCTCTCTTTCTAAGTTCATCCCAGAAATCAGGCATGTCCATATTATCCCACGGGCTGTGCACAAGAGCAGCCCAAAGAACCTTGCTCATTGCTTTCGGAAGATCTTTATAGTTATCCGGGTATCCATCTATATATGGAAAATGAGTCTGATCAAAAAAAGCAGCTCCAGCAGGCATCTTAGCTATGAGTGTACCATCCTTATCATATGCATACCAGTCCCCGTCTTTCTGCTTAATCGGCTTAAACCACCTTGGATATTCTCCCTTTTTCCCATTCGGCATTGTAATTTCGTACCAGTCCTCGTCTGACGTATTAAAACTTCGTCCAATATCAAGGATGTCTATTTTAAATCTTTCAATAAACCAATCTTCAGGCTGAGCAAGCTGTTGAACCACATCGTAAATCCTGGTATGACCATCTATTCCCATATAATCCATCAGATTTTTGTAGGCTACTGCAGAAATTCCGGAACTTGGAGTAGATCCGATATCTACCGGTACTCTATTCGGCTCCTTATGGGCTATTGATGTAAGAACAAGATCACGTGATGTCAATTTTACCTCCATTTATCATTAATAAAAGATTGCAAGTTTATTTTCACAAATAACTAAAGATTGCTTCGCTGTGCTGATTCTGTAAGACAGCAATCTATTCATCTAAATAAAAGGCCTTCCCTCTTTTTCTAATGTCTCTTTATACATTTCCCATTCTTTATCAGTTATCATACCATGATTCCTGTAGTATTTTCTAGCTTCCATCATAATTTTATTCATGTCCTCCAATTGGCTATCCGTTAAAGGTGGATCTACTTTATGAGTCGAAATCATCTCCTTGACTCTTTCTTTCGCATAATCTATTTCTTTTTTACGACCTCCCTTTTCCCACTCGGGATATGTTGTTTTGTCAGCGGATTTTGTCATATACTGCTCTTTATCCCACCATTTCCTTGTATGCTTTTTTGCAAGAAAATGTCCAGGTATTGGTCCAACCTCATTTATTAAATCAACAGCGAGAGAATCTTCACTTATATCAATTCCTTCTAATAAACGCCCAATTAATCCTGCAACATCATCATCCAGAACAGCCTGAACTGGATGAGCAGAAATTTCTCCGTACACGCTACTGTGAAGCTGAACTGCACTGGAACCTGAAAGAGCACTCATTAAACTGGGTATTGTTTTTTCGTAAGCAAGTTGAAACCCGATATTTTTTGAATTACTCACTCCAGATGATGATGCTACAGTTGGTATTCCATACCACTGCCATAGCTGATTAAAGACCGCAAGATGCAAAGAAACTGAAACATCTCCGAACAAAGGGGATCCTGTTCTCATATTTTGTGGCAATACAAGATCTGCAACTGCAACTCTAGAACCAGGCCTCAACTCCTGGAGAAGTACAATATAGGGTATTAGCTCAGCAGTAGCTAATATAACTGCTCCAGCTATGCTTGCTGGTGCAGTACTTGCCATTGTTGCTCCATCCCATATCATACTAGGGAAACCATACTCAGCAGCCAAAAAGCAGGCCTCAGTTTGATCTGTATAGCAAGCCAATGGTGATGAAGTATTCGGATTTGCAAAGATTTCAGTCCCTATAGCCTGAGCTATTTGAAAGGTAAACTTATCAAGGTCATTGTTGGCAATTTCCATTGTAATCTTTGTAGAATATGAAAGTCTTATAGCTGCACCTTCAAACTCTTTCATAACTTCAGGAATACCTTCATATCCAAAGTATGGGTAGTTATTTAGAAAATGAACTGTAGGCAATGCATCAAAAACAGTTACCAGATCAATATGCTCCTGTCTTGTCGGCGTTCTGGACTCCCATGTATCTAAATCAACTATGTCTCTTCCTGGAAAATTAAAAAATACAACATGATCTGGAGAAATTACTAAATCATGCTCTGGATTTCTGGATTTCACTCTAAATCCACTAGGACATTTACGCAGTGACTCTTCTATTAAATTGGGTGGAAACTTCACCAGGTTTTCGTCATTATCCACCTTGCATCCAGCTTTTTTAAATACTTTAAGAGCTTTCTCATGATATATTTTTGCACCTGACTCCCACAAGACATCCAATACACCCTGGTGTAAATCTTGAATTTGCTCATCATTTAAAACCTTATACATGGGGATTCTTCTTAAAAATCCTCTGAGTGCCATATGTATCTCCTTTCACTTTCAATATGTAAACTGATTAATTATAAACCTCAAACTATAGATTATTCTTACTAATATTTAAACCAAATATAGGGTTTAAGATAATATGTTATTATTCATTAAAACTATCGGACTTGAATTCTATATTCCATTTCTATTGATAAGAAATCGGATATAAATCAAGTTATAATCTTATCCATAAAAATTATGGTCTAGTGAAGCTATATTTCTTCTCTTTTGTTGCAGCATTCTCTATTATCTTTAATAAGAGTATTTGATGTTTAATTAGAATTATAAAATATTTATATATACTTAATTCTAATCTTTTATAGGTATAAAACGAATAGGCAAACATGGTCTTTTATTATATTAACTTAAAAGTTTACTTGCCTGTTTAATTATACTCATGATATATATGTCTTGTTATTCATAGGGATAATTTTTGGAAGACAGATCTTTCTGATAATCCTCCCATTCTTTATCTGTGATTAACCCCTTCTTTTTATAGTAATCCCTGGCCTCCTTTAAAATTCTCTCTATATCTTCCTCCTGGCTCGGTGTTAACGGCAATTCTATTTTATGATTATCAATAATGTCATTGTATTTTTCTTCTGCTAACTGAAGTATATCTTTCTGTCCACTTTTTACCCACTCAGCATATGTAAGTCTATCTGCTACCCCTGGTACATAATGTTCCTGCTTCCACCATTTTCTGGTGTGGGCTTTGTTTAAAAAATGTCCTGGAATCGGCCCAACTTCATCAATAACATCAACGGCAAGGGTTTCATCATTTACGCTTATTCCTTCTAAAAATCTCCCAAGCATACCAGCAATATCATCATCTATAATTGCCTGATACGGATGAAATGCCAATTCTCCATACATTGCACCCTGTATCCATATAGTATTTGTACCGGATACAGCCCCAAGGGATGCAATTATGGCCTTCTCATATCCTGATTGATAATCAATTTTTTTTGATGATGGATATGCAACAGCTCCATCAGTGGGAACACCATACCAGTGCCATATTTGGTTGAACGCTGCCTGATGCATTGATATCTCTATTGCACCAAATGCTGGTGAACCGTTACGCATATTCTGAGGAAAAGAGTAATCCTGTACTATTATTCTTGTTCCTGGCCTCACAAGTTGAGCAAACACAATACCCGCAATTATCTCGGCATTGCTTGTTACAAGCGAACCAGCAAGAGTTGCAGGGGCAGTTCCTCCGTAGACACATCCAGATGTTGGCAGAAGAATAAAACCTGCTTCCACTATTCTATATGCTGCCTCAACTGTTTCTTCATAAAAAGTTAGAGGAGGGGATGCTGCCATCATTGTACGAAGCTCAGTTTCAGCGGCATGTGCTAATTGAATATTGAACACTTCACAACCCTTTGTATGCCCAGCCGCTGTAAATTTACCTGACATTCTAAGCCTTGCAGCAAGCCCTTCAGGCATCGCCATCACAGAGGGCACATTTTTAAATCCAAAGTAAGGAGTGTACCAGGGAATTATACTCACGTTTTCCAGAAAATCAAGAACCTTTATACCATCATAATACTCTTTTCTGGTGGGACGCCTTGTCTTCCATGTATCTATATCTACAATATCCATTCCGGATAGAGCTTGAAAATATGTACGATTCCCTCCCCAAACCATGTCATTTTTTGGATTTCTTGCCTTAACATGAAACTGTGACGGACACATTTTTATAGATTCCTCAACAAGAGATGCAGGAAATCTTACCCTGTTACTCTCCCAGTCAACCTTACATCTATTTTTTTCAAATAGTTTCAATGCCCTTTCACTTTCAAACCTGATCCCAGTTTTTGATAAAACGTTCAATGTTGCTGCATGTATTTGTTCTATCTGACCTTCTGTCAAAATTTCAAGGGGTTTAAAGTTTCTTACATAACCTTTTACCGACATTTCGCTGCCTCCTAAATGGGTATTTACAAAAGCCTTTACCTATATAATTTGTATCTTGAGTTTTTAAGCTTTTTCCACCAATTTTTTAGCAAGTTCAACTGCTCCAGGTGCTGTAGGGTCATATCCATCCGCACCTATTGTTTCAGCAAACTCCTCTGTAACCGCAGCACCCCCAACCATCACCTTAACCCTATCTCTTATTCCATCCTCTTTCAATGTCTTTATCACATTTTCCTGTTCTACACAGGTGGTTGTCATAAGAGCGGACATTGCAAGAATATTTGCATTATTTTCTTTAATAGCTTCAACAAACTTCTTCGCATGTACATTAACACCAACATCATGCACTTCAAACCCCGCTGCAGTTAGTAGTGTTGCCACCATCGTTTTCCCGATACTATGAATATCACCAAACACAGTTCCTATTACCACTATACCGAGGGACTCCCTGTTTTCCCCCCTCTTCTTTATCTCTTCCTCTAATACAGGCACTGCAGATTGCATTGCATCTGATGCTCCTACCAAATCTGGAAGCCATAGCTCTCCTCTCCCAAAGGCATCACCTATTTCCCTTATTGCAACGGTCATAATATCCAGCGCTTCAAGTGGGTCTATCCCGATTTCTACAGCCTTTTTTGCAGACTCCACAGCAAGTTCATTATTATACTCGTAAATTGCCCTCCTTAAATTATCCAGCACTTCTTTTTTTTCTTCAGCCATCTATAACCTCCTAATTATATTTCTAATAAAAAGGTTGCATAATTTTAAAACATATACAAATTCATCCAAAAAAGTTAGAATACACTCATTTCGCACTTTGAATCTTTATAAAAACAAGAAATTTATAATAAACTATATACTAAAAGAGCTCATAGCTTTGTCTAAAAGGGTAAAAAAACATTTTCAAGAATAATCTCATATATAAAAAACTAATATTTACCCACCTCAATAGCAGTATCGTATAAGGCTATAACATTTTTAGCCGGTACATTTGATTGAATATTATGTGGCTGCGTAAACACAAATCCACCATTCTTCATAAAAATCTCAGTGTGGTGCTTTGCCTGCTCCTTTACCTCCTCGGGAGACTTAAAAGCAAGTACATGCTGAGGATCAACCGCTCCTCCCCAGAAGGTTAAATCCTTACCAAATTCTTTTTTTAATTTTTCCGGTTCCATATTTTTTGTACCAACCTGAACTGGATTCAGTATATTTACACCAGCATCTATTAAATCAGGTATATATTCATAAATTGACCCACAGGAGTGGAAAATTATTTCATAGTTGCTCACCTTTCTTACATAATCATAAAACTCCTTAATATAGGGAATCACCATTTCTCTTACAGTTTCGGGTTTGTATAATCCACCGGTATTGCCCCCCAAATCGTTGTACATAATAACTGCATCAATGTTATCACCCACGGTTTCCACAAGAGCATCAATCCGGGCCATCCATACATCATTCAGCTTTTTGAACAGAGCATGAATCATCGGCTTATTTGTTATTATATCCATGTAGAACTTGGCATTACCAAGCATTGGACCTGCGATGTCACACCATCCGCCGACAATATCAGTAACAATAAACTTGTCACTCTCTTTTCTCAACTTTTCCCCATTGACTTTAAGCCACTTCTTCTCCTCGTCACTCATAATAGGATACTTAATCTTTTTAACATCCTCTGGTGTTTCGACCCAATCGTAGGCTGGCTTAATTGCATCAAAGTAATATCCGTATCTTGGAAGTTTATACACGTATCCACCAACTTTATAATAATAATTGCCTTTTTCATCTTTTTCAGGATTAAAATCCTTAGAGATTTTAACTGGTGTACCAGTGGGAGTTATCCAATCTTTAAATCCAGCGTCCCTTCGAACACCTAAAAAGTCGTAGAGAGACCAGAGACATACAACATCCGTTTGAAACCTTTCAGAAACCTCATCATCGACATAGGCCCACATCTGCATACAGTCTGCAATTCTGACAGGTTTACCAATTTTAAGTAATTTTAACAGATCGTAGTAAGGTTTTGCAAGAATATCGGTTACTGCAGTCCCACCGAGGTCTATGGGTATCCGATCAGCCTCTTTATGATTTATTGCAGCTAAAACTCTCTCTCGGGATGTCATAAAAATCCTCCTAATACAAAATCATATTTGATAACGTATAAAATCATCCTTTCAAGGCTCCTAAAGTTAACCCTTTAACCAGTTGCTTCTGAACGGTAATTACAAATATAATTGCTGGTATCAGCATCATTACAGACATTGCACACATCCCTCTCCAGTCTGAAACAAACTCAGCAGTAAAATCAAACAGTCCAACTGGAAATGTTTTTGATGCAGTTGTTCTTGTTATGATGCTTGCTATAGCAAACTCATTCCACGCAGCTAAAAAAGCGAATATACCACTTGCAGCAAGACCAGGACCTACAAGAGGAAGTTCTACACGTACGAAGGATTCCCATTTTGAGCATCCATCTATCATAGCGGCTTCACTTAACTCGTTGGGAATTTCACCAATAAAACCTGACATTAGCCATGCGGTAAAGGGAATATTCATAGCTGTGTAAGCAACTATTAATCCAAAGACAGTATCTGACAGATGAAGTCTGGTAAAAAGTATCAAAAGTGGTAAACTCAAAGCAATACCTGGAATGGCTCTTGCCAGCATTAGGGAAAGAAAAATCCCATTTCTTCCTTTGAATTTAAAACTTGAAAAGGCATAGGCAGCCAGAGTACCAATAATTATAGCGAAAAAGGTACTCCCCAAAGAAGCAATTATTGAGTTTCGAAAATAATCACCAAAAGGAACATTCTCCCCGAATCCGAATCCCTCGTGTTTAACCTGAAATCCAAGTAAAGCCAGGTAGGAATCGAAGTTTAAATGCTTCGATATCCAAACTGGTGGTCTGGTATTGATTTCAATATTGGGCTTCATCGAAGTTAAAACTAACCATAAAACCGGTATTACAAATATTAAAAGCACCACATATGTGATAATCTTTGAAAATAGATATTTCCTACGAAATAGTCTGGTTGAATGCATATCAATTATTCCCTCACCTTTCTTACCTTAATAAGTTGTCTGAAAAGATAGTAAGTAAATAGCACTGATAAAATTACCGTAATAAAAGACATAGCGCTACCAAGTGCAAACTTCTGGCTTGTAAAGGCCAATCTAAATACATAAGTCCATATCAACTCGGTTCTGTGTGCTGGTCCTCCACCAGTCATAATGCTAACAAGGTCGTAAGCTTTAGCTATATCCAACGATCTCACAGCCATCGCAATATATATAAAGGGCATAAGTGACGGAACGGTTATATGAATGAACTTCTGCCACTCAGATGCACCGTCTACTTCGGATGCCTCTAAAATCTCTGGAGGAATTGACATTATACCCGCCAGAAATATAATCACCATAAAAGGAGTATTCATCCATATTTCTGCAATTAAAATAGTAATAAATCCAAGAGGTTTCTTTATCAACCAGGGGATTATTACAGGATGTTTAAATATCTCGTAGAGTATATTATTTACTAAGCCAACTTGATCGTTAAAGATCCACTTGAACATAAACCCCACCAATACAGGGGCAAACATCATGGGCATCATCATAATCGTTCTTAATATGCCCTGTCCCCTAACGACGTGAGACATTGCATTAGCTATCAGGAGCCCAAGAATAAACTCGGAGTTCACTGCAACTAACATGTAAATTATAGTCCTTAACAAAGCCCTGAGGAATACAGGATCTTTGAA
>QNBN01000036.1 GCA_003645695.1 Spirochaetota bacterium
AGGGATCTTGTAGAGTTCGTTGGTAATACATCCATTATCGGTGCAAAAATGGCAATGCTTTCTAAAGGAGCCCTTGATACAGCTTATACTATCAGTAAAAACATTACCTATTACGACCTTATAACGTATCCAAACTATATGGATGAGTTTATGTCGGCAAAGTTTTTACCACATACAGATATTACAAAGTTTCCAAGTATTCAGAAGGTTGTTAGAAAGGTGAGGTAGGATGGGACGCATAATTGCTTGCACAGGAAGGGGAGGAACAGGGAAAACAACCTTTGTTACACTCGCATCCCGGTTTATAGATTTACATCCTTTACTTATAGATGCAGATTCTGATCAGAGCTTATCCGATATGCTGGGGGTTGATCTTCAGGAGGAGAATATAAAAACAATTTCGGATGTACTTTTTGATATCCAGAAGCATAAAGATAAGGATTTGGACTCTTTCCCTTTACCTGAGAAAATAGAATACCTTGTCAATTCTGAATGCGTTTATGAATCAGACAGATTTGATTTGATCTCAATTGGAGTTAAATGGACAGAGGGATGTTATTGTGCTCCGAACAGTATCTTGAAGAATGTTATTCCATCGATTGCTCGTAGTTATGAATTTACAATAATTGATTCTCCGGGAGGGTTGGAACATCTAAATAGACGAATTATTTCAGAAGTCGATGACCTGTTTATAATACTGGATCCATCAAAAAAGTCTTTAAAAAATGTTGAACGTGTAAAAAAGATCTCTAATGAAATAGGAATAGTATTTAAGAATATCTATTTGGTGGCAAATCACCGATTTACTCCAGAGGCAGAAAAATATATTAAAACTTTAAACGATCCATATTTGGGAAAGATTGAGTATGATAAAAGTCTTGAAGAGTTTATATGGAGTGGTAAATCTCTGTTTGATTTACCGGATGATTCTCCAACATACCAATCGATTAGGAATATTTTGTTAAAAGCAGGGTTAATTGCAAAAGTACATAATATTTAAGTGTAAATAGGGAGGATATAATGGAAATTCCAGACACTAAAGTCTCGTGGAAAAATCCAATTAATGAGGTAACCATAGGTGCCACTAAAGAGGAAGGGGGGACAAGATCCCACACTATTACAATAGGAGGAGAAACAGCCCTTCCATTTCTCTATTCTGAGGGGAAATTTCCTCATCCTGCAGTGATTGCGATGGAGGTGTGGGATATTGCTCCGGATGATTGGCCTGAAGAATTGGCAAAACATTTCTCAGATGTTTGGGATAGCCCTGGAAAATGGGCAAAAAAATGTGTAGAAGATTATGAAGCAGATTTAATCTGTCTGAGGCTTCAGGGTATTGATCCTGATGGGGCAAACAGGAGTGCTGATGATGCAGCAAAAGCTGTAAGGGAAGTTTTGGAATCTGTGTCGGTACCATTGATTATCTGGGGATCAGGAAACAATGATAAGGATAACGAGGTGTTTCCATCATGTTCAGAAGCAGCAGCGGGGGAGCGATGCCTGCTTGGCACAATAACTGAAGATAACTATAAAACTCTTATTGCACTGTGCAAAGCAGATAAGCATAAACTTATAGCTGAGTCACCTGTGGATATAAATATTGCAAAACAGGTAAATATTCTTGCAATTGATATTGGACTTGCTCCTGAAGACATCGTAATTTATCCTTCAACAGGAGCCTTAGGTTATGGATTAGAGTATGTCTATTCTATTATGGAACGAGGAAGAATCGCAGGTCTTAATGGAGATGAGATGTGGGCGATGCCTCTTTTAGCTGATATTGGTAAGGAAGTCTGGAAGGTGAAAGAGGCTGTAGCACCTGAAGAGGACGTTCCGGGATGGGGTGATCATACTGAGAGAGGACCAATGTGGGAAACGATAACCGGTCTTACATATCTTCAAGCTGGAACTGATCTTTTTATTATGCGTCATCCAAAAGCGGTAAAAGAACTGAAAAAGTATATTCGGAGTATGATTGTTTAACACCTTTCAATACTGAACATAAACCTCAATATGAACAGACACAGTGTATTCAACTTAAATTGGGAGGCATTTAAATTGCTATGAATATAATTGTAAAAGTGATATTTAACTTGGTCCTAAAAATTATTTTTAAAGGAGGTAGAGATGATTTTCATTGGTGAAAGAATCAATGGAGGGTTTAAAGATATCCAATATGCAATAAAAGAAAAGGATAAATCAATCTTACAGAAGTGGGCAAAGGTGCAAACCGAGGCCGGAGCTGACTATATTGATGTAAACATGGGGGCGGCTTCAAATAAGCTGGACGATTTTATATGGATGATCGAAACAGTACAGGAAGCAGTAGATACTCCGATTTCTATCGATTCAAATAAACCAGCATTTTTGAAATCTCTGGTAAAATCATGTAAACATCCTCCAATAATTAATTCAACTACAGCTGATGAGGATAAAATGGATGAGATAATCCCTCTTGCAGTGGAGAATAATGCATCTATTATAGGGTTATGTATGGATAAAAGTGGTGCCCCCCAAACTGTTGAAAAAAGAGTTGAATTAGGGGCTATCATTTTTAGTAAGGCTATTGAAAGCGGTCTAACTGAAGATAAAATATTTCTCGACCCTGTTACAATGCCTTTGAGATATCTCCAGGAACAGGTTAAAAATCAAATTGAGGCAATAAGGCAATTTACAATTTTATCAAGCCCGCCTCCGCATATAATTGTTGGTTTAAGCAATATTGCTTCAAAATCAAAGGAAGTCCGTCTAATTAATAGAGTTTTTCTTGTCATGTGTATTACTGCCGGATTGGATGCTGCGATTTGCGATGTAACTGACGAAGAGTTAGTGAACTCAGCAATTACCGCTGAGGTATTGTTGAACAAACAGATCTATTCCGACTCATATATAAAAGCATACAAAGATAGTAAAAAGAAGAAATGAAATCTCATAAGAGGTTTTTTGTAGCTGCCACCCAACAAAACGATGGTAAATCTACAATATGTCTTGGGTTAATCCATGCTTTCAGAAAAAAATACCCAAAACTCGGTTTTATTAAGCCAATTGGACATCACTTTATTGAATTAGAGGGATACAAGATTGATGAGGATGTAGTATTAATGCATGAAGTATACAATTTAAATCATAACCTGCATGATATGAACCCAATTCCTGTAGGAAAGGGTTTTACAGAGAGATTTATAAAAGAAGGGGGAGTTGAAAATTATGCAAAAGTTATAAAAGAGGCCTATAACCGCGTTTCTTCGGATAAGGACCTAATGATAATTGAAGGAACCGGACATGCTGGTGTTGGTGCTGTGTTAAATCTTTCAAATGCCACTGTTGCAAAAATTCTAAATAGTAAGGTAATAATTGTAACTACCGGAGGGATAGGGAGAACGATAGATGAGATAATGATAAATAAGGCACTATTTGATAAAGAATCTGTAGAAATTATAGGTGTAATTATTAACAAAGTCAGGAAAAATAAATTTGATAAAATAAAGACTGTTGTAGGGTTGGGTTTGGAGCAGAAAGGGATTAAGCTTTTAGGGGCAATACCATTCCAGGAAATCCTTTCATATCCAACGATGAAGCAGATTATGGATGCTACTGAATCAACTATTCTCTGGGGTGAGGAGTTTCTAGGTCGAAGGGTGAAAAATGTTTTAGTTGGAGCTATGGAACCCTACCATGCTCTAAACTATTTTACGTCCAATAGCCTTGTAATTGTACCCGGAGACAGAGAAGATATTATACTTGCAGTTATTGCCACAGAAATGATTCAGAGAAACAGTAAAACTGTATCAGGGATGATTCTCACTGGAGGACTTTTACCCCACAAGGGAGTAATGGATTTAATTAGAAATTGTCGGTCTACTATTTTGTTTTCAGAGGACGATACATATCAAATTACAAAAAGAGTACATGAGTGTCGTGTTAAGATAAAAGCAACCGATAAGGATAAAATTGATGAAGCTGTAAAACTGGTAGAAGATTATGTGGATATGAATGAAGTTGTTGCCCGACTTTGATATCAGAATGCTCAATATTAAAGGATTGGAGTTTAAGAATTATGCGTATATTGGCTATATTACAGGGGATATATGGACAGAGAATAGTTGATAATATTATTTTAAATGGCCCTAATAGCTGGAAAATTGAAATTTGCAGATTGCCTCGATTGTTACCCTATATTATTGAAGACCCGGAGGAAATATTACCTGAAAATCTCCCTCAATCAAACCTCATTCTTTCTTTTGGTGAAAAGTCTGGGGTTGCGGAACTTCTTCCGGAAATAGCAAAAATGTGTTCGGCAAAGGCTGTTATTGCACCAATTGACAATCGTGATGTACTTCCTCCCGGCCTTGTAAATCAGATAAAGGATGAATTGAGATCTTTAGGTATAGAATCAGTATTCCCATTACCTTTTTGCTCATTAACCCAGAATTCCAGCGACAATCAATTTATTAAAGAGTTTGCCCAATACTTTGGAAAGCCTAAACTGAAAATTGGATTTAATGAAAATAGAGTAAGCGAGATTAGAATCCTCAGAGAGGCACCCTGCGGGGCAACACGCTTCGTAAAAGAAAAAATTCTGGGACTTTCAGGCGATGAGGCTCAAAATAAAGCTGCACTTTTTCATCAATATTACCCATGTCTTGCATCAGGAAAATTGGACAGACAGATAGGTGATTCAATTTTACACAGGGCAGCTCACATAACAAATTCTGCTGTTAAATTGGCTATAACACTATATTTTAAAGAACAGGTTGCCAATAAGGAATAATTTTCCTCATAGCCATATTGTATCATTTTTGTTGATTTATTTATTCATTTACGTGAATTGTGTAAACCTTAAAAAATATCTTTGCTTTCAGATAAAATGTTATGAGCACATTTTTTCTGCTATTTGTTTTGCTGTATTGGTAAAGAACAGTTTATTGATCAACTGGTTTAAATCAGATTTACAAAGGGATTTCGTTTTAGCCTTAAAGTTTGAAAGCAAATGAGCATCATAAAAAATTTTAAAGTTAACTGAATCAATGCATTTTTTGCATTGATGATATGCTATAATTTCACAAATTTCTTTTATATATTCAAGATTTAACCCAAACCTTAGAAGAATTTTTTTTGCAATTAGCGAATCTTCATTTTTCTGATATTTTCCTTTTAAAGGATCATTTTTCCTCTTGGTAACTTTTTCTCCTATATCATGTAGAATTGCTGCTGGTACAATGATGTGCCAATCACCTTTTTCTTTTTCTAATAGCTGTTCAGCGTATTTTAATACTTTTTTTGTATGGTTTATTAGTTTTAAGTTATTGCCATAGTTGTTTGTTAGTTCTTTTAATAGATTGTTTTTGATGGATCTGTTTCTATTTTCAATATATTGATTATATACGTTTACTCCCACACATTCCTTTGCCAGTTTGCACCATTCTACACAGCTTAGATTTTGTTCCTTGTACACCGTTTTTTTACAATTTGAGCATACCCCTTTTAATTCATCGGTCCAAATTTCAACTTCTGCGCCACAGTAAGGGCATGTGAAAATTTCGGGTTTTGGTTGTCTGAAAAATTTAGCCCCTGGACACACATTATGCATGATTATTATGCCCCTTTTTAATTATTGCATATTTACAGATGAGTTTTTCCCTGAACATCCAATTTGCTTTTTTGCTTGCGTATTATCTGTTTAAAAACCTTTTCTTTTAAAAATTTCAAAGCTGCTTCTTTATCCATATCCATAATAAATTCATTAATCTCTTCTATATCTTTCTCATCAAAGCTGACAGCTATTTTAAACATTTTTATACCTCCCAAACATTTTTTTTATAAAAAAGATTATATACCTCTTTCAATATATATTGCTTGAAGGTTGCATGCAGCTACACATTTTCCGCAACCTACACAAAAAGCCTGGGATAAAAGCATTGGCATTTCACCCGGTTCTTCCTGAATTAGAAGTTCCTTTGAACATGCTCTAACTGCACTGCATTCACCTGAAATGGGGTCACATATAAAAGGTATACATTTTTCAAAATCAATGATAGACCATTTGTTGTTATGAACCACAAATAATCTCCAGTTTTTTCCAGTCAAAGTAATAAATTATTCTGTTTATTAAGGTCTTTATTTATCTATATATAAAATCTTGAATCTATAAAAATATGCTTGTTTTAATTATGTTCCGCTGTTATATTCAAGTAAACGTATCCATTTTCAAAATCAGGAAACAATTTTTTTATATTCTCAATTGTTTTAAGAAAAGTTTTTTAAAACGATTAAGTGAGATTTTATACGGCTCGATCTCAAGTTTCATCCAATCTGAGAATTCGAGAATATCTTCAGGGGATTTTTCCATCATTGTATTAAAAGCATTGATGCCATCGAGGACAATTGCAACATCATTTGCAGGGAAGGTTTCGTTTGCCATACTATTATCCCAATCGCTGAAAATAATCTTCCAGTATTTTATCCATCCGGGAGTGAGCCAATAAACTTTTCTACCTGCATGGATCTTTTCCCTTTCTTCTGCACTTGCAAGCATATCAATGCATGTTCTTGCCTGAATTCTTGAAATATCAGAACCAATTTCATGAATAAGCTTATCTATATTTCTAGAATAGTTAGCAGGATCAAGGAAGCATCTCTCACCATAAACAACTATTATTCTATCCGAATATTTTTTTGCGTTTTCTATCTGCCATGTTAACTGCTTTTCCAGTTCCCGCTGCTTTTCGTGTAATCCAGGTGTAGTGTAAAGGATTTTTTCAATATTGTTAAAAAAACCTTCCGTTCTCAAATGTTCAATTTCACCACGCAAGGTTCCGCAGGAAACTATAGTATATCCATCAAAGGTAATTGATTTTTTCATACGAGTAGCCTCCAACTTTTCAAGTAAAAATACTATTATAGAAGAGTGGCAAATTAATGAGGTAACTCTTGAATGTAAAAGTACCTGATCAAGAAGTTGTTTATTAAGATTCTATGGGATTATTACTCTATAGCTTATCCATATATTATTAAAAAGGATGAATGGATATTTGTCAATGAAAATAATCTTCAATGATTTAAGTTTATTATTAGAAGGTCAAATCCAATAAATTGACATTTGGCTTAAATATCTATTTTGGTTTATGTAAAAATGATTGTTAATATTGTTTTTATAAATTATATGTGGATGTCTCTAAATGATGATTATATTATTTAGAATAGTTATAATATTAATCATATTAAACTATATAATGAAAAAGGTTTGTTAAACATATTTTTTGTGAGGTATATTTACGAAAATGTAATTGGGTCAAACATAAAAAGTAGTTATGAATTATAAAACCTTCGCAAGGTTTTTTTAAAACATATTTATTATTTTTAAAAGCTGTTTATACTGGATATAATCCTTAACTTAATTTTTTATTTCATTCAAAGGGGTTTTGTATATTGAAAATTGGTGTGGCATCAACATGTCTGTGGAAATTAAAACCGGAAGAGATTGTACGTTTTGCAGCTGAAAACGGCATTTATTCTATAGAATTCTGGATTGATCATCTACAACTTTTTGAAAACTCCTCTAAAAAATATTATGAAGGTATAAGGGAAGATTTAGGAAAGTATGGTGTTAGAGCAACAGTTCATTCTATTAGCTGGGATATAAACCTATGTTCATTCTCAAAGGATGTAAGAGATTTTAGCTTGAAAGAGGTTATTAAATCTATAGATATAGCAGAAATTATAGGGGCAGATTTAATAGTGGTTCATCCAGGGAGGATGAGTTTTGAGAGATCGGGAAAAGAGAGTTTTCTTAAGATGCTGGTTGAAGTATTTTCTGAGATTTACAAACATACCTGGAAAAAAGGCATTAAACTGTGCATCGAAAACATGGAACCTCTTAAAAAGGAGTTATTGGTAACGTGGCAGGATTTTCATGATTTTTGTTCAAGAATTGGAATTGATGAAATATATATAACTATGGATGTTGCCCATCTTGGTAGTTATAGAAAGGTTAGAGATTTTTACAGTAATCTTTCCAACAAAATAATGCATATACATATAAGTGATTTAACAAATAGGCAGATGCATTTACCTTTGGGTAAAGGAAAATTGCCGATAAAAAGGATATTAAACCTGCTCAAAAGCTATAATGGAATATACAACATTGAATTTTTTAACTATTCCAGTGAATTCAATTTTGGCCTGCAGAAAAGTAAAATAAATAATAATGAAGTTATTGATAGTGTAAAAATTCTTAAAAAAATAACATATAAATTAAAAAGAAATACAAAATAAGCGAATTTGCTTGACTTTTATCAATTATGAAACCGGTTTTTGGTGAATTATTTTGATAAATCCATTATTTCTTATATATTTAGGATTTTGTTACTTTGGTTAAAAGGATGCTTTGTTATGTTACGTACAAAAAAATTACTTCTTCGCTTTGCTCGAGATAACAAAATTCGATTTTTAAGTTAGCTCATTATAATTAACAGTATTAAATGTCTTTTGTTTGACATAGATTAGAGACAGTTTTATAATCGTAACTAAAATAATATATGGAGGTTAGAATGAGAAAGTTAATAACTTTTATAGTAGTTGTATTATTTTTGCTAATATTTACAGGGTTATCCTTTGCTGGTGGAAGCAAAGAAGCTACAAATGGCGAGATTGGAGGAACAATTACACTGTATACTTCGGAAACTCTTACGGATGTTCAAAAAATTGCTGAGAAGTTTGAGCAGAAATATCCCGGAACAAAAGTAGAAATTTACAGATCAGGTACTGTTGAGGTAACTGCAAAGTTACAGGCTGAGATAGAGGCAAACTCTATCAAGCCAGATGTAATCTGGTTTGCTGATATGGCTATGTTTCAGGATCTGGGAAATAAAGGTCTTTTATTAAAGACAGATCTTCCTGAGGCAATGAATATCCCCAAAAAGTTTGTCTACATGGGTGGCAAGGCCTATGAGGCAAGGTTAATTTATCAGATAGTTGCATATAATACGGAGAAGGTGAAAAAGAAGATAACAGGATGGAACGATTTGCTTGATCCAGTATTTAAGGGGAAAGTAGGCTCAGCTAGTGCATTTTATTCAGGAGCCACACTAACCCAAGTTGCCACACTTTCTAAAGATTCCAAGTTTGGTTGGGATTTCTATAAAAAACTTGCTGAAAATGATTGTAAGATCGTTAAGGGAAACGGAGCAGTTGCAAGAAATATAGCTACAGGTGAGTATTATATAGGTATTACAATAGATTTTATGGCAAGAGCTCTCAAGGCTAAAGGATCACCTGTGGATTATGTATATCAGAAAGAGGGAACAGTTTATATTCCAACTCCTATTGGTATTATATCAAAATCAAAGAATCCGGAAACAGCAAAAGCATTTGTAAACTTTGTTCTGAGTAAAGATGGACAGCAGGTTATGGTAGATCGTGGCTATCTCCCGCTAAATAAGAATGTTCCTCTACCCGAAGGGGTTCCCTCACCTGCAAAGATAAAGATTTTAAAAACTGATTGGAAGTATTTAAAAGAAAACAGAGATATGTTGAGGAAAAAATGGGGAGAGATAATGGGTGTTATGTAAAAAATGTATGAACAATATATGAAGAGGGGCATTTTTTTAGCTAGTCCCTCTTCATTTATTTAATTTCTGCTTTTGTATTCATTTTTTATGAGAATGATAGAAAATTAATATTTCTGTTAAAATAACGAAAAGTATATATATAATTTGATGCAATTACCATACAGTATCTTCTCATTGATAGATTTACAGGATTTAATAGATATAAAAAGTTCAATGGTAGATTATAAAAGAGGTGATTGATAACTTTATATGAAAAAGTATTTGATATTAACAGCTGTAGTTTTTATTCTTTTCATATTTTTTATTTATCCTTTTGGAAAGCTTTTCTTGATGGCCTTAATGAGGGAAAATAATTTCTCCCTCATGAATTTCATCGATATTCTTAAAGATTCCCACAACATTTCAGCTTTATGGCATACTCTATTTGTAGGGGTAATTGTTACTGTCATTTCCGTTATTACCGGAAGTATTTTATCCTGGCTTGTCACTCGAACAGACGTTTATTTTAGAAATTTTTTTGCTATGGCACTATTAGTACCCTATATGATTCCTCCATTCATAAGTGCTTTTGCCTGGATGCAACTAATAGGGCCTGTAGGTTATATTAATAAGATTATCATGGCTTTTACCGGAATTAAAGAGCCAATCTTAAGGATATATGGGGCACATGGTATTATTCTGGTTTCATCAATCTATACATACCCTTTGGTTTATATTGCAATAACAAATGCTTTTAAAAAGATGGATTCTTCCTTTGAAGAGGCAGCAAGAGTATCGGGAGCAAATGTTTTTAGAGTTTTAAAGGACATCACCCTTCCAGTTATGTTGCCTGCGATAGGAGGGGCTGCAATCATAGTATTTGTTACCTCAATTTCGATGTTTGGTATACCGGCGATACTTGGTATTCCAAAGGGATACCTTGTACTTACAACAAAAATCTTTATCCTGGTTGGGAGTTATGGAACAAAGTATAATTTTAATTTAGCATCTGCCATGTCTGTAATTTTGATATTAATTGGACTGTTGAGCCTTGTGATTCAGAATTATTTTGTTCGCAAGGAGAGATTCGCAGTAATCACAGGTAAGTCAACTGGCTTTTCGCCTATAGAATTAAACAGGTTGAGAATACCTGCGACCATACTGCTTTTTATTTTTTTTCTTGGGATTGTAGTAGCACCGATTGCTGCAACTATAATAACAGCAGTTACAAAGGCACTCGGATTACATATTAAGCTTTCGAACTTCACCATAAAAAACTTTCATTATATCCTTTTTAAGCTTCCTATTGTTTGGAGGGCCATTAGAAACAGCTTATTTCTTTCTGTAACTGTATCGACGATTACCTCACTAATGGCAGTATTTTTTATTTTTCTTGACCGGTATACTGATATAAAAGGTCGAAGATTCATCGATTATATTGTTAGTGCGCCCTATGCAATTCCTGGAACTGTAATCGGTGTATCAATGATACTGGCGTGGATAAGACCTATATTGGGGGTATCAATATACAATACAATTTGGATAATAATGATCGCTTATATAGCCAGGTTTATGATATTCCCAATGCGTACGGTAAAAGCCTCAGCAAAACAGATTGATAACTCACTAATAGAGGCAGCCAGAATATCTGGAGCGAATCAAAAAAGGATGTTAAAGGATATACTGTTCCCATTAATAAAACCAGGTGTATTCTCAGGTTGGTTTTTGGTATTTATGCCGGCACTAACCGAACTGACACTCTCAATATTTTTATATTCGGCTGGTAAAGAGACAATAGGCGTTACTGTTTATAATATGACTCAGGAAGGGTTAATACTTGAGGCTAGCGCTCTTGCAGTGATAATAATATTTGTAGTACTTGGATTAAATATAGCTATTAAAAAATTCTCAATTAAAAGAGAAGACAGAGTATAAAACTATAAATAGGATGGTTCATCGCTATGGCAGGAGTTACAATTAAAAACCTTACGAAAAAGTTTGGGTCTACCATTGCTGTGGATGATTTTTCAATGAAGGTAGAAGATGGGGAGTTTCTTACCTTGCTTGGTCCCTCGGGATGTGGAAAAACAACGATTCTTCGCTGCATAGCAGGTTTTATACCTGTAACGGAGGGAAAAATATACATAGGCGAGAAGCTGGTTTCATCTTCCAATCCAAAG
This sequence comes from Spirochaetota bacterium, assembly GCA_003645695.1. Lineage (GTDB taxonomy): Bacteria > Spirochaetota > B62-G9 > B62-G9 > B62-G9 > B62-G9. The sequence goes on from QNBN01000036.1 coordinate 11,729, forward strand.
GTATCTGTAGCTCCGGAGTATAGAAATATTGGCATGGTATTTCAATCCTACGCTGTATGGCCTCATATGAATATTTATGATAATATTACATATCCATTAAAGATAAAGCGTGTACCTGAAAGGGAGATAAAGGAACGGGCTGAGAAAACTATAGGTATTTTGAAATTAACCGGTCTGGAGCACAGATATCCCGGGGAGTTATCCGGAGGTCAGCAGCAGAGAGTTGCGCTGGGCAGGGCTCTTATAATGAGGCCAGATGTATTGTTGTTGGATGAACCGCTTTCAAACCTTGATGCTAAACTCAGAGAGGAGATGAGGTTTGAGCTGAAGGATCTCCAAAAGAGAGTAGGGATTACAATTGTGTATGTAACTCATGATCAAATAGAAGCTATTACAATGTCCAAAAGAATAGTGGTTCTCTCTCATGGTAAGATACAACAAATTGGTGATCCTATTGAAGTGTACGATAAACCGGCAAATAAGTTTGTAGCATCTTTTATTGGTAAAGCTAATTTTTTAAACGGAGAAGTAGTAGATATTATCAAAAGGATTAAAGTTAAAATAAAATTGGAGGGACCTGTAATCATTGAGGTAGAAGAGGATAAAAATTTTCATAAAGGTGACAGGGTAATTATAATGGTAAGACCTCATGATATTGAGGTAGTAAAGGAGAAAAAACCTGATACTATAGAGGCGAAGGTTAAATCATCTATATATATGGGTGATAGAAAGGCTTCCATTTTAATGTTTAATAATAAAGAACTTGTGATAGAGGTCCCCGCGGATACGACATTAAAAGATGGAGATCGAATCTTTATTTCATTTAAAAAAATAGCTTTAATAAGGGAATAGGCAGGTAATCTTAAGACCATAATGGGAAATTATCTTTAAACAGACTCACCATATTTTCACTTTTAGCCTTTTTTATGATAAATTGAAGAAAGTATAATAATTGGAGGCTACAATGTCAAAAATTACCCTTAAAGCACAGGACCTGGATGACTACCTAACAAAAGAGGATAATAACATACTTGAGGAGATGAATAAAAACTATCAGGAAGTTATGAAAATCTTTCATACATGTTCAACCAATCAAAGTGTGAAGAAAAGAGAAAAATTATATAAAATTATATAATAGTTAAAACCTCTACGGTAACATTCGACCAATTTTAAAATATATGCGGTATAAATTACCATAATCCAGAATAAATAAGGTGACTGTTACCAGTATTTGATGAAGGAGAAATGCGCTATGTTAGTAGCTGGCTCCAAACTTGAAGCTAAATATAAGAAAAGAGTGATTGTTGATACTGATATGGGGTGGGATGATGTTCTATCTATCCTTTATTTAATAAAAAATCCAGAAATAGAAATAATTGGTATTATGGTTACAGGATGCGGTGAGACTGACCTTAGATGGGGTACCATTATAGCAAAAACATTGATGGAGCTTGGAGGACTAACCCGGGCAAAAATCTGCAAAGGAGCTGAACATTCTTTAAAATACAATCATTATTTTCCACGGAGCTTTAAAGATGATATGAATGATATAATGGGGCTATTGGGGAGTCTGAATCCTGATATTAACATTGAAATTGACCCACGCCCTGCCTGGGAGTTTATGGCTAATATATCGAATCAAAGTCATGAAGATATTGAGATACTTTCACTTGGAGGCTTTACCAATATTGCAAAGATGTTGCAGCTCTATCCGGAAGTGGCAACTGAAAAAATTAAAAATATATATGCCATGGCAGGAGCTATTTATGTTGATGGGAATGTGGATCTTTTGAATAATGCGAAACCTGATTGGGATCAGGGTCCTATTTACAGCACCAACCACTATGCTGAATGGAATGTATTTATCGACCCACTGGCTGCAAAAATAGTATTTGGCTCTGAAATACCACTGACGCTAATACCCCTTGATGCATGCAACTATGTACTTTTGAATTCAGATTATGTAGATAGAATAACAGCAACAGATGAAATTGCTACCCTTGCAAGAAATATTATTATAAAAAAAACAGGAGAAAGCAATGAAGGAATCCCTGTCCCAATTTTTGATCCTCTTGCTACAGTGATAATGGCTGATGGCCTTAAAAATTATCAATCTCACGAAGAATATTTAGATGTAAACATTGAAGAAATAAAGAGTGACAACCACTGCGGGAAGACATACATAGTAGATTCAGGTAAAAGAAAAATACGTATAGTTCAGGGAGTTTCTCAACATGAGTTTGCCGAACACTTTATAGAGGTTATAAATGGAAAATGGCAAAATACGATAATAGAAAATTGATAGAAATAGATTAATTCAAGAATCTAAAAGGTAAGAAAATTTCTATAGCTAAATCTTGGAATAAGTACAACTACATTTCATTTTTATTAGCATCTTTTTTAATTTTTGGTACGGATTCACCTTTTCTCCAGGGAATAATTTTCTTTATAAAAGGAATAATGCCAGATTCCATTAATCTCATTTCTCTCCCAGCTTCTTCCAATGCCGACTGCCATGACTGAGCAAATCCGGGAGCTTTTACGGTCAAAATTTCTATTGCTTTTTGATATAAATGGAGCTGTCTTAATATTTTACGTCCTGGTTTCTCAATATAGTTTTGAAGCATAATCCTCAGATTTTCATTCTGTTTTTTTAGTTCTTCAATTTCCTTCTTGCGTCTTTCATTGCTTTCTGCTTCTATCTCCAGTTTTGTTTGAATGTGTGCCTTGAGTTTTTCTATTTCTTTCTTTAATCTATGTTGAACGATTTTTTCTCTGATAAAAACGATAATTGCAATAAAAATTCCTATATAGAGACCAATAGCCAATGGTTTTAATAAGAAGGAAGTGGAAAGTTGATCACTCATTATAAAATCTCCAGATAGAAAATTTTTCTATTGATTATAAATATTATTTAGTATGAGATTACCCATTATACATTATACTGCCGTTTTGTAATTAATAATTGAACGTATAATTCTATTTTCTGCAAATAGTATAACTCTTTATCTGAACAATAACAAAAAATAATTTCTAAATTTTTAGAGAAATAATATAAATAAAATATAGTATATTACACTCCTTTGATATCTTTGCAAGCAAAGCGAAGTGATCTGGGTTATTGATTGGTTAAAAGAAAAAAATAGAATTATTAGCTATTAGTTGAAAAAATAAACTGAACTGGAGAAGAGATTTAATTGGTTTCTGGAACAAAATGCAGGAAAAAAATGTCTTTATGGGCTCCAAAGCTTTTTGAAGTATTTATTATTTTTTAATTCAAAAAGTATAAAAAATTCTTGAGTTTGCTTCAACTTTTAAGGTTTTTTGTATTACCATCCTCTAAAATAGGGAATCTAGATCTTTATCTTTTGTACCAGAGTTTGATGTTTAACTAGAATACTAAAATATTCAGGGCCACTTAAATATAATTTTTTTAGTTATAAAACGAATGGGTAAAGTAAGGTTTTATATTATGAGTGAAAGTATACTTGTCTATTTAGATTGTGTATAATTGGAACTAACTCACTAAGTTTAAATAATTCCTCACTTATTTATGATATTAATTTTTAATTGACATATTTTGAAAGCTCTATATTATAGAATAAGAATTTGGAACGTTATTTTCCCGAATTGATTTTTTGTATTTTATCAACTTATGGAGGAACATGATGGAAAACACAATTAAAAATCTGGCTCAAGCCTTTATAGGAGAGAGTCAGGCAAGAAATCGGTATACAATCTATTCAAAGATTGCCAAAAATGAAGATTATGAACAACTTGCAGAAATCTTTCTGATTACTGCTGAAAACGAACGAGAGCATGCAAAATGGCTCTACAGAATGATTGATGAACTTAAGAAAAAAGCTGGTGAAAAGATTGGAGATATAATAGTTGAATCAACTGTCCCAATGGTATTGGGAAATACTATTGAAAACTTAAAAGAGGCTATTGCTGGTGAGAATTATGAGTATACAGAGATGTATCCTGGTATTGCAGCCATAGCTGAAAAGGAGGGTTTCCCTGAGATTGCTGCAAGAGTAAGGGCAATAGCAGTAGCTGAAAAACATCATGAAGAGCGATATAAAAAGTTTTTAAATCAAATTGAAAATCAAACTGTTTTTAAAAAGGATAAAAAGGTCTTATGGGTATGCAGAAAATGTGGATATGTGCATGAAGGTAAGGCGCCACCTGAGAGATGCCCCTCATGCAGTCATCCCAAAAATTATTTTGAACTAAAATGTGAGGAGTATTAAAGGTATTAATATGAAATACTCAGAAGCGCAATTGGGTAGGGTTTTTATACTTAAACTTGAGGATGGTGAGATATTACATGAAGTTATCGAAAGGTTTGCTATAGATAAAGGGATTCGTTGTGCATCCTTAATCGTTGTTGGTGGGGCTGGTGATGGAAGTAGAATTGTTGTAGGACCTCGGGATCAATACGCAGAAAATATTGATCCCGTTGAATATATTATTGATAATGCTCATGAAGTATCGGGAGTCGGAACGATTTTCCCAAATGAAGAAGGTAAACCAGTTCTACATCTTCATGCTTCATTCGGAAGGGGAAATTCCTCAAAAACAGGGTGTGTTCGTCTTGGGGTCAAAGTGTGGCTTATTCTTGAAGTTGTGCTAATAGAAATTTTGGACTGCAAAGCAATGAAATTACTTGACACTGAAACGGGATTCGAACTTCTTGAGCCATAGATTATTATAATTTTTAGTTTAACAGCTTAATACAAATATAAATAATTAAGCTTTTCAAATAGTACTATTTTCTTATTTTTTATAGTTTTAAAAGTTGGTTATATTACATTCCGATAGAAAATAAAAATTTTTTTATCGAAATTCGGCAGTCGAAATTTGCTTTTATGGTTAAAAATTACTATAAAAAGTTAAATATAATAAATGACTCCAATCAAAAAACCATTTTTATCAGGTTTTAAAAAAAGTTTAATTGGTAACTCTTTATTATATAAGCAATTATATATCATTTATTATGTATAAATTATAAAAAATAACAATTTAAGGCCTTTTTAAAGTGGACTCATAAATAATAGGCAAGTGAACTTTCAATCATGATAAAAAACTTACTTTGCCTATTCGTTTTATACCTATAAAAAATTATATTTAAGTGGCCTTGAATATTTTAGTATTCTAATTAAACATAAAATTCTG
>QNBN01000037.1 GCA_003645695.1 Spirochaetota bacterium
AAAACTATAGACAACTTGAATTTAGATCTTTTCACTTCAATATCCCCTCTTTGAATTAAATTACATTATAAAACTAAAGATTTCTATTGTTAAAAGACTGTTGATAAAGCATTTTAATTAGCACAAAATCCTCAGGCTACTTTCTCCCTATTTGAGTAAGCCCTATATAGCATTTCTGAAAATTTAGATAACTAATTTTATCCTACTACAATATTAATTTTTAATATTAATTTTTCGATTTTTCCATCTATTTCCTAGATATATAAAATATAGTTTATATTATCAGCAAACACAAATACTATTTGTAATGCTACTTACCCTTTAGCATCTCTTCAGCTTGCCTTAAAGCCGCTTCTGTAATTGTTTCCCCACTTATCATTCTGGCTATCTCCTCAACCTTTTCTTTCCCTTTCAGCTCTTTGACAGAAGTTGTAGTATCATTATCTACCACATGTTTTTCAACTTTCAAGTTTAAATCACCTCTGGATGCTATCTGAGCTTGATGGGTAATACAAAGTATCTGTTTAAATCTTGATAAATCCTTCAATCTATTTCCCACTGCCCAGGCTACCTTCCCACCAATTCCTACATCAATTTCATCAAAAACAAAAGTATTTACAGGATCAACCGTACCCAGAACAGTTTTTATTGCGAGCATAATCCTGGATAACTCTCCACCTGATGCAACGTTTTTCAAAGGCATTAATGGTTGGCCAACATTAGTTGCAATTAAAAACTCTACGTTATCCAGTCCATCGGCTGTTAGCTTATACCTTTTTCCATCTATTTCTACTTCTCCATCAGCAGATTCCTTGTAAACAAAATTAACTTTAAATTGGGTTTTATCCATACTTAAAAAGGCAAGCTCTTTTTGAATGCTGTCCTCCAGTGTTCTCGCTGCAACTCTTCGTCTTGCCGAAAGTGTAATCGCATACTTAATCATGCTTTTCTTTTCTTTCTCTATTTCTTCCTTAATTTTGTTTATCTCCTCATCCCGTTTCTCAAGGCTAGCAAGCTCTTTTTCACATTCATCTCTGTATCTTAATATTTCTTCAACTGTTTCCCCATACTTTTTCTTTAATCTTTTTATTTTCTCAAGGTTATATAGAATTTCATCAATCTTTCCGGGTTCATATTCTATAGACTCCATAAAATCCCTTATAGAATAGGCTGTTTCATCAATTAGGATTCTGGAACTTTCCAGATTGTCCAGCCAGCCTTTATTATCCCTTAAAAAATCTTTAATCCTATTCAGGCTTGTTAACGCTTTATCCAATTTTTCAACAGCTGAATCGTCCTCAGCAAATATAAATCCATATGCTTCAGATAATGCCGAAACTATCTGTTCGTAGTTCTTTAAAACTTTATATTCTTGTTCAAGAGCAGCTTCTTCGCCCTCCTGTAAGTTTGCCTCATTTATCTCCTCTACGGCAAAAACCAACATATCAATCCTTCTTTGTTTTTCATGCTCATCGATTTTAAGTTGCTCAAGCTCTTTCCTAAGGGATATGTACCTATCGTAGCTTTCTCGATAATTCTTATAATCATCCTCCAGTTGTCCATATCGATCCAATAGTTGAAGGTGGGTTTTTACATCTAAAAGAAGTTGATGTTCATGCTGGCCGTGAATATCAATGAGTAATGATGTAATCTTCTGCAGGTCCTTTATAGATACCTGAAATCCATTTATAAAACTCCTGGAACCTCCCGATGCCATAATAGTTCGACGTATTACTATATCTTCATCTTCAACTTCAATTCCTTTTTCTTTCAATAAATCCCAGACGGGATGCTCCTTTTTCTTACAGAACCTACCTTCAACAGTACAGCTTTGTTTTCCTATTTTAATCATAGAAGTTTTGCCCTTCTGGCCAAGGATCAACCCTAACGCACCAATAATTATTGATTTTCCGGCTCCTGTTTCGCCACTTAATATTGTCAGATGTGGATCGAATTTTACATTCATTCTACTTATTAATGCATAATTCTTGATAAAAAGTTCCCTCAGCATATTAAGGGCATACTCCTTTAGTGTTTATTTCAATTTTTTCTCATTTTACCTAATAACCCATTGTTTCATTTATCAGCTCAATTTTCCTTTAGGCTTCTCTATCAATTTCCTTTATTAAATCCACTCTCCTTAATTCAATTTTTACTCAAATCCTTGACCCCATTCATGCTTTCCATGCTAATTTTTCTCTTACGATATCATAGAAACTTCTTTTTCCCAATGATACCAATTTTGTTACTTTCTTTGATTTTTTTACAATCACCTCGTCATTCCATTCAAGTTCAATCGCTACCTGCCCATCAACCGTAGCAGTGACTTCCCTATCCTTAGAAAGAATCCTTAGTTTAATTACATCTGCTGCAGGAATAACAAGCGGTCTCGTTCCAAGAGTATGAGGGCAAATAGGACTTATAACAAAAGCACGCATAGTAGGCTCTACAATTGGGCCTCCTGCCGAAAGGGAGTAGGCGGTGGATCCTGTTGGTGTTGATACAATAACCCCATCAGCCCTGTAATTACCAATAAAATTCTTTCCAGACGATACTTCTATATTTATAAGTCTTGATATACCACCAGAAGTAATAACAATATCATTTAATCCGATTGATTTATACTGCCTGAACTTATCCCTGAGGATAGAAACATCTATCATCATCCTCTCTTCTATAATAAAATTACCCTTCTCCAAAGCCTCAAGGCTTTCAATCATTTCAGATTCTTTCAGCTCCGTAATAAACCCAAGGCCTCCAAGATTTATCCCTATAATAGGAATTTTGTGAGGAGAGAAAACCCTTGAAGCAAAAAGAAGGGTGCCGTCACCTCCAAAGGTTATACAAACATCGCTGTTCTCAATGTTTCTTTTAAAATCTCTCGGTATTCCATCCTCCTGAGATGGAAGAATAAAATATTGAATACCTTTTGATTTACAATGGTCAATAAGAGGATTTATCCTCCTCATCATACTTTCATTATCTTCTTTTACAACAATGGCTATTTCTTTTAACTCCACGCCCCTCTCCTTTTATATATGATTTTGGGATTATAAAATTGCCTTAATACATTTTACAACTGTTTCAATTCCCTTTTTGTCCAGCTTGGGATAAAAAGGTAGAAGAATTGCTTTACGGCTTAGAGTTTCGAAGTTTTGATAGTGCTCAACATCCAAACCCATAATTTTGTAAACAGGATTTGGAAATGCCCTTTCAACTGCTATTTTGTATCTGTAAAAAAGTCTATTTAACTCATCAAAGGGTGTGTTGGTAGCTACCATATACCTCGTTAATATTAGCTCCTGATCCTCGTGTCTATCAACGAGAAAGGCTCCTGAATCTGCCACTGCTTGATCATAATAGAAAGTGATCTTTTTTCTATTCTCTATACTTTTATATAAATTTTTTAATTGAGCAATACCTAAAGCAGCATTAAGGTTACTCATAAAAATATCCGCAGAAATCCAATCTTCTTTAAAACTCTTAATTAATCTGCTAAACTTCATATCATTTGATCCGATAACTGCACCGTTACCTGTTGTAATAATTGAAGGATCATTCAATGGTACTATAGAATAATCACCGAAACTACCAATTTTTTTACCGTTAATTGAAGACAGAAAAGATCCGCCACAATCTTCTATCAAGGGAATACTGAGGTCCCTATGTTCTGTGAGATCATTCGCTATACCGAACAGTTGAGAAACAATTATTGCCTTTGTTTTTTTACCAATGTACTTCTTAATTCTTTCAGCAGACGGAATAAGAGAATTTTGCTCAACATCAACTATTATAGGCTTAATTTTATTTTTTAACAGGGAATACAGAATACCACTTCCAACCGAAGCAGGTATTATTACCTCATCGTCCGATTCAATATTTAAATAGGAAAAAATTATATCCAGGGATTGAGCATAGCTGGATATTAAAGCGATGTTTTTTACTGGCATTTCCCTTTTTAGTACGGAAGAAAGTTTTTCCATATAATGATTCGGAGTAAGATCATCATCAACAAGACAGTTAAATACGCTTTGTAAATCCTCTTTTGTAATCGTTGGCATGTACAATTTGATCATCAAAAAGCCCTTGTGTTTTTATGCTTTTATTTATGAATCTACTGAAAAAAGGCAGAGTACTACCATTTCAAGCCTTAATTCATCAAGACCAGAAATCTATAATCCTTAATATATTAAAGATTTAATCATCACAATTAAAATTGAACCTGACTTCATTGAGTTTGAAAACAAAAGATGTTTTTTAGCTTCACTCGAAAAGGCAGAATTCAGTTTTTTATATTGCATTTATTATTAATATAACGAAATAAAAATAGGCTCAAATAACCTAACCACAGTATGATAATCTATTCAATTGCATCTTTACCAGATTAGCTTATCAATGATTCTCCATTTACAAGCTTTTTCTTCTCTTTTAACAAAAGTTTACCTGTATTCGATGGAATATAGCAATTTCCAGCCATGGTAAAACCTCTTGGAATATCGACATTGCTTCCCACCAGCGATATTCCACCGAATATATACTCAGGATAGTTCCTATTGTAACCACTCTTTGATCTATCACCTAAAATAGCATTCTCACCAACTCTAGGTAATACTGTTTGCAGTAGTTCATCACCGTCACATAGGATTACACTTTCAAGCCTTGCATTTTCAGCAATGCTATTATTACCCATAATAATTGATTTATAAATATAAGCCCCCTTGGAAATTTTTACGTTGCTAAATATGAATGAACAATCAACTTCTCCTTCAATATAGGAAGAAGGTGATATATAACTGCCTTTTACTATGCCACCTGAAGTTACTGTTATATCTTCTTTTTCTCTTAATTCTTCATTATAATAAAGAGATACATATTTATAGCATTTTTCCATATCATCTAAGAGGTCCATATGGAAATCATAGTACTCTCTGACAGTTTTTAAGCCAAAATACTCTTCTATTGATTTCACCTCAGCCTTTAGGTAAGCATTATCCGATAAAGAAATTAATCTTTCCCAAACAGCATCATAATCTTGATATTCAATATCCCTGGATTCAAGCCCTGATCTTAACAAATCGTAAAAAGATTCTTTTTCACTAATATACAATCCACGAAAATTACCATAGTTCGAATTAGCGTAAATAAGCCGATTTCCTCCTTTAATATCAAGAAGCTCATTGATCAGAGAACGCCAATCCCAGTATATAAATCCATCCGCTTGAACAATCAGCATATCTGTCTTTGCATGTCTTATTATTTTAGATAAATTATCAAAAAGATTATCTCCTGTAAAAGGTTTAACGGAGTAATCCTTATAATGAAAGTTTATGTAATCTTTGATTTGAACATCATCAGATTTTACATTTATGAATACTTCAAACTGATCGTCTATTCTTGCAGGATAAAGATAATAATCAACAAGCCTGGCATTCCCCAATATTGGGATCATGCTTTTATTCCTGCCTTCTGCAACCGATAAAAGGCCTTTCTCTCTTCCTTTGATCATGACGACAAGAGTTATCTTTTCCATTTTATATTTCTAACCCAGTAAAACTTAGAAAATTAGTTTTTCCAGAAAATCTTTTCTATAATAATCATCAATATAAAAGGCAATATAAGAAATATCCTTTTAAATCTGTGTGGATTTGCTATCTCTCTGCTAACAGCCTTCTCTACATCAAAGTTCCTCAAATAGTAGGATCTTCTCGCTTTACCAGAATAAACATCAATCAGCGATTCAATTAGCACTACCACTTTTGAGTTGATTTTTTGTCTGTGGTTGATAATCCAATACTCTTCTTCAGGAGAACCAAGGCCAATAAAAAAGTAATCAGGTGAAGCCTTCCTGATTGCATATAGTAAATCATCGAGTTCACTAATTCTATATTTCCTACTATGCTTACCAATCAAAAATAATCTCGGTATTTCTTTTTTTAAATTTTCAATTGCAATATCCATAGAGTTCTGTTTACCACCAAAAATATATACCTTCTTATTCAGGTTGGTAGATTGAACCAAAATACGTTTTACAAGGCTTGAAGGGTCAATTTTCTGTCTCACAGGTTTTCCAAGAAAATCAGCAGCCCAATATATCCATTTTCCCGATGGGATTACAAGATCTGCCTCCTCTAAAAATACCCTTATAGGCTTATTTCTTCTAGCCTTGATAAGAAGAGGTACAGAGAGAAACAAAACTGTATGCTCTCTGTCATCGTTAAAGAAGGATTCTATTTGTTTGAGAATTTCTTCTTCATTCAGATTATTAAAAGGTATTCCAAGGATTCGATCTTTTTTCATCTCTCACTTCCAGAATAATTCATTTGAGTAAAATATTCTGATAAATGTTGATGCAGCAATAGCGGCAGTTTCAGCTCTCATTATAAATGGTCCCATTCCTACTCTTATAAACCCCAAATTGAGTAGAAAAATTTCCTCTCTTTGAGTAAAACCGCCCTCCGGACCAAAAAACAAAGCAAAACTTTTATCAATAGGGACATTAATCTTTTCAAGGTATGTTCTAATATGAATGGAGTCATCTACTGTACTAAAGAGGAGTTTTATATCATACCCCTCAATGATCCCGGCTTTTAATTCTCTCAATTTAAAGGGCAAATTTATCTTTAATACCTGTTCAAGCCCGGATATTTTAGACCCCTCTTTTGATATTCTTCTCCATCTCGCAACTTTATTTACACCAATCCCATTTTGCAAAACCGATCTTTCAGTAATAACAGGATAAATCTCTTCAATTCCAATCTCACTTAATCTCGATATTAATAAATCCATCTTTTTTGATTTTATTAACCCCTGAAAAACAGCTATTCTTGGTCTTATAGTATTGCTTGTCCTGCCTTTATCAACAATCTCAAGCACCATTCTATTTTTGTCTATTTCAATAATATATAAAATTGCTACTTCATCTTCAATTAATGCTTTAATATTATCTCCAACCTTCTTTCTTCTAACATTTTTTAAATAATGATAATCCTTTCCCTCAAGTATTACTCTATTATTGGATACGTTTTTTTTATCTACTACAAAATACTTCATATTATTATCACATTTACAATCTTTTAGATGATTTCAAATTATATCATACTTTTAGATTTAATAATCTGAAAATTAGGAGATATAGAATACAATTTTATCTTAAAAAAACTTTTAAACAAAAAATTATATTTAACATATTAAAATCAAATCTATTGAAAAAAGATAATATATAGAATAAATTATAAATATGCAAAAAGTATTAACTCCAAAGGAACGACTACAATTAATAAGGAAAGGGAATGAGCTTTTCAATAAAGGCGATGTCGAAAAGGCGGCAAGGATATTCGTAACAACCGCATATAAAGATGGACTTATCAGGATTGGGGATTACTACTATTTCAAAGAAAAAAACCCAATAAAAGCTCTTCACTTCTATCTAGAGGCAGATTATAAAAAAAGAATTAATGAAGTAACAGAAAAAATGGCTCAAATTATTATAAAATGGTTGCATGAAGATGATAAAAAAAGTGAATCATCTGTTAAGATAAAAGTAAAACCATAAAAGTATAAAAATTAGGGAAAATGTCAATCAATTCAAATTTTAAAAATAAAAAGAACATTCCAGAGCTATCTAAATCTGCATATAATCTTATAAAATTTCACCGCTACGATGAAGCAGAAAGGGTTTTTAACCAAATTCTAGATATGGATGAAACAAATATTTATGCTCTTGTTGGGATTGGAGATGTTAAAAGGTACAGAAAAGATTTTTCCAGTGCAATTAAATACTACGAAAATGCTTTGCTTGTTGATCCAGCGAATAAATTTGCTCTTATTGGTCTTGCAGATTCCTACAGAGGCTTAAAAAAATACAATGAAGCCATAAAAATCTGGGAAAAGTTTCTATCCTTTAGCGAGAATGAGTTTGATGTCTCTGTATTATCACGATTAGGGGATACATACAGAAAAATGGGAAATTATGCAAAAGCTCTTGAATATTACTTGAAAGCCTATACCCTTGACAATAGCAATCCCTATATATTATCTGGACTCGGATTTACATACTTTGAAAAGGGTGATTATGAAGCCTCATTAGATTACTGGGAAAAACTTTACAGTCTAAAAAAGGATGATCTGCACCATAATGATATAAAAATTCTCACAAATTTGGGAAACTGCTATAGAAAACTAAGACGATTTAATGACGCTTTTAAGTATTTTTATAAAGCGCTAAAAATGGAAGAAAATAATTTTTACGCCCTGTATGGTATTGCTGACTGTTATAGAGGATTGAAGGAATATGGAAAAGCAATTACCTACTGGAAAAGGATCCTTGAAAGAGACCCGGAGAACAAGAAAATACTCACAAGAGTTGGAGATAGCTATAGGAATCTCGGTGATTACAACATGGCAAGGAAATATTATCAAAAGGCTATAGAAAAGGATTTTGATTATTACGCACTATTAGGCCTTGCTATTGTTAATATAAAAGAAAATAATATATTAGCTGCAATTGAAAATTTAAATCAATTAAAAAGCCTATCCGGCCTAAACCATAAAATAGCCCTTTTACTAGCAGAATGCTATGTTGATTTAAATGATTATGAAAGTGCATTAAATATTTTAAAAGATGCTGTTAACAATGGAATATCAGATAAAGAGATAAGAGACAAAATAAAACTTATTAAACGAGGAAAACTTTTCGGTTAAACATTAAAAAGTTTCTTTTAAAAAGTTAAACATTACCCTTTTGAACCTTTATCCAAAAATATTAGATATTTAAAAAGGCTTAGATATTTTTACTACAAGTCTTGAACCATTGATTTTCTAATAAATTATCAATTTATTGGGCCGAATTTTAATTTCGTAAAATCTCTAAAAATTGTGGTTTCTAAAGTAAATAATTAGGTTTAAGTTAAATACTTTCAATTTGAAATTATTAGTAACCCTTTGCTTTAATAATCTAAGTTTGATATTAACCAGTCATTTTTAATAAGTCGAAATTTGATTTATAATTAATAGGCAAGTACACTTTCAATTATAATAAAAGGCTATGTTTGTCTATTCATTTTATACCTTTAAAAAATTGGATTTAAATATCCTTGAATATTTTGGTATTCTAATTAATCATAAATTCTGGTACAAAAAACCGTAATTTTAATGAACAAAACCTTATGTTTATACAATTAATCAACACTGTAATCTCGAGTCTTGATTTATCTTGACAAAAATCTTTTTATTTAAACTCTGATATTATCTTTAACAACTTCAGGTAACTAAAAATAATGTATACTTTGCCAATACTAATAATAGCAATTATAGCTGCTATCTATATGTCATGGAATATTGGAGCTAATGATGTAGCAAATTCTATGGGCACATCAGTAGGAAGTGGGGCTCTTACCTTAACAAAAGCCGTAATAGTAGCAGGAGTTTTCGAATTCCTCGGAGCATTCTTCGTAGGAAAACATGTTACAACAACAATATCAAAAGGCATCGTTAATCCAGTGTCTATTGAACCACACCTGTTAATGCTGGGTATGCTATCTGCCCTTATTGCAGCCGCATTGTGGGTTACTATCGCAACATACTTTGGACTTCCTGTGTCCACAACACATTCGATAGTCGGGGGTGTAATGGGTTTTGCAATGATATTAGATAATCGTCTTATTCTGTGGCATAAACTGATTGGTATAATAGGAAGCTGGATTATATCTCCAGTATCCGGAGCCCTAATATCTTATTTGATCTTTTTGACTATAAAAAAGACAATTCTTTCTAAAACAGATCCGATAAAAGAGGCAAAGAAGGTCATCCCTTTTTTTATCTTTTTCACAACATTTATTATATCAATGTCAATAATCTATAAGGGATTAAAAAATATTGGTCTTAATTTATGCTTCAAATACTCATTACTTTTTTCAATTATTCCGGCTGGTATTGGTATGTTTATTGGACATATTCTTTTATCGAGGTATAAATATGAATATACAGATGAAGAAGACAAGTACAATAAACTTGAAAATATCTTTATATACCTTCAGATTATAACAGCTTGTAGTGTAGCATTTGCCCACGGGGCAAATGATGTAGCTAATTCTACAGGACCTCTTGTTACAATAGTCGAATTGTACAAAGGAAAATCCGTATCATCGAAAATTATTATCCCTCTTTGGGTACTCGCCCTTGGAGGATTCGGCATAGTATTGGGAATTTCTACATGGGGTTACAAGGTAATCCATACAATAGGTGAAAAAATTACTGAAGTTACACCAACAAGAGGATTTTCTGCAGAATTGGCCACTGCTTTTACCGTACTTGTATTTTCAAAACTTGGGATGCCAATATCTACTTCACACGTAATAGTTGGTTCCGTATTGGGTGTGGGAATAGCAGGTGGTTTTGCTACTGTAAACTATAAAATAATTAAAAACATAATTTACTCATGGATTTTAACAATACCAGTCGCATTGCTATTTTCATCTGGGATTTTTATACTTTTAAGAATTATATTTTAAACAGGAGTAATAAGAATGAAATTTATAAGAGTTCCAATAATAAAAACTTTGAGAAAATCACCATTTAAAGCACTTAAGGATCATGTAAACATAATCAAAGAAAGTGCAAACCTCCTTAAAGAAGAATTTAGAGATTACATATATGGCAATTTTAATGAATTTGAAGAAAAGAGGTTAAAAGTAGAAGAACTTGAACTTAAAGCAGATTATATAAAAAGTAACATTAGAAATCATCTTCCTCAAAAATTTAGAATGCCAGTTGACAGGGGAACATTTTTATCATTGATAGGAGAACTCGATCAAGTTGAAGATACAATTCAGGATATCGGTGAATGGATTTTAATACGTGAAAAACCTGTACCCGATAATTTACAAAATGATTTTTTTTCATTATTTAACATTGCATATAAATCAATTGAAATTTGTGAGCAAAGTGTAATTTATCTTAATATTGTTATAGAATCATCATTCGCAGAAAATGAGAGAGTCAAATTAAAGGAAATAATACATAATCTGCATCGGGTAGAAACTGAAAGTGATACAATGGAAAGA
The DNA here is from genome assembly GCA_003645695.1 of Spirochaetota bacterium. Taxonomy (GTDB): domain Bacteria; phylum Spirochaetota; class B62-G9; order B62-G9; family B62-G9; genus B62-G9. Next base: position 11,061 of record QNBN01000037.1, read on the forward strand.
GAATTAACAAAAAAGATATTCTCAATGGAAAATGATATTTCACCGGTAGCTATTTATCACCTCAGTAAATTAGTTTTTCTTTTAGGCGATATATCAAATCATACAGAAAATGCAGGCGATAGAATACGAGCATTGTTAGCAAGATAAACATCAAAAAATTTTAATACTTTCTATTGGAACTTAGCAGTAACGCTTTATCTTCATTATTTAGATTTACTATTAGACAGTAAATATTAGGTTAAGTAATGTAAAAAGTTCCTAATCTTTAAATCCATTTTAACGAGGATATAATCCTATCATCTTGAGTTTTGATTTATTAACTTTGGGTAGAATCATTAATTTAAAGGGCCTTTTAAAATTATGCAATATTCTCATTTCGAGTCTTGATTTATCAAGACAAGAAATCTTTAATTGTTTATGAGAATAATAAATAACAGATTTCGTCGTTTTGCTTAAAATTGCACTTTGTTCAAAGCAAACTATTTTTGAAATTATAAAAATTGCAGTTTTACAGCAATCTAATGTATAAACAGAGAATTAAAAATATGCACATTAAGAGAAACATTAAAAATAAAAGTATAATCGGAATAACAAAACAGGAATTAAAAGAGTATAGCAGGTCTAAAGGGTTTCCAGAATTTCATGGAGGACAAATATTTAACTGGATATATTTAAAAGAAATAGAAGACTTTAACAAAATGACCGATGTACCCGAGAGGCTCAGAAAAAAACTAATAAAAGAATTTTTTATAAATCACCTCAAGGTAGAAAAAAAGAAAACCGCAAAAGATAATAAAACAACCAAATACAGATTTACACTATACGATGGTGAAAAGGTAGAATCAGTTTTTTTGAAAGATCTTACAGGTCGAGTTACATTTTGTATCTCATCTCAAGTAGGATGCCCTGTTGGTTGTTTATACTGTGCTACCGGTAAAATGGGTCTCAAAAGAAATTTATCTGCAGGAGAAATAGTAAATCAGGTTTTAACTCTATCAAAGCTAGAACAGAAACCAAATAACATTGTCTTTATGGGTATGGGGGAACCGCTATTAAACTTTGATAACCTTATTAAAGCCCTTAAAATCATTATAGCAATGGGTATAGGACATAGAAAAATTACTGTATCGACATGTGGAGTGATAAAAGGCATCTATAATCTTGCACAAACAGGCCTAAACCTAAAGCTTGCGGTTTCACTTGGTTCGGCTATTGAAAAAAAGAGAAAAATGTTAATACCATACTCAAGAACATATTCTATAGATAAATTACTTAAAGCATTAATTGAATACCGAAATCTAACAAAAAGAAGGGTTTCCATTGAATATACGGTTATAAAAGATATAAATGACTCAATTGAGGATGCAAAAGCACTCGTAAAGTTCGCAAAAACAGCTGGAGCTCACGTTAACATAATTAGATACAACCCAATCTCACAGGCAGATTTTCAAAAACCAGATCCGAAAACGGTAGAAAGGTTTAAAAACTTTCTTATTAAGAAGGGTATCAGAGTTTCAGAGAGGTATAGAAGGGGCAACGAAATAAAGGCAGCCTGTGGTCAGCTTATCACAAAAGGATAAAATAGTTATTTAGCAACATGAAAAATCATGTTCCATGTAAACTGTTAGTTAAACTTGACTTTTTTATAACTATTGTGTTAATTTCAAAACTCTAATTATTCAATGGAGGAAAAGTATGAAAAAAAAGATAGTAATAGTTGTTGCGGCATTTTTCCTTTTCACTATACCAATATATGTGAAAGCTGAAATGACATCGTATGGTTTTATTTCACGTGCTGCTGTTACAGATGATCTTACCATCGATGCCGGCGGTTGGTTATGGACATGGCCATCGATTGTAGGAGGCTTTGGTGTAAACGTAACAGGTGAGCTTGGAAATAAATTCCTTGATAGACTTGCAGTTGGTGCTGGTCTTTCGTATGATCATGTAAACTGGACTTACTATGCAGATAGTAGTTGGAGTGATATTGGTATTGCTGGGTATGCCAAATACATGATATTTAATAGTAAAGAAATGAAGAAAAAGGTAGAGTTCCTGCCTGTTAATGTATCAGTTCTTGGTGGTGTTAAGTTTAATCTGTATTCATTTAAAATTAATGGCAAAAAATATGGAATCGGTGATGATGTAACAGGCACATACTATGGATATTACGATAACTTTGTAGTATTTAATGCACTTTTTTTAGTTGATTATCCACTAAAATATATAAGTGATAATGATTTTCTTAAAAATGTTACAGTTACTGGATATACTGGATTGTTAAACAGTTACTTTAGTGGAGGAGTTGATTTCTGGTATGTACCACCAAAACAAAAATTTAGTGTTAAAATAGGATGGATTCCTCTTCTTGGGCTTTCAGCAGATATAATGTTTGCTATGTAATATGAGCTATTTTTATCCTGCTCTTATTTATAGGGCAGAATATATCTATGTTTTGTCTACATTAATAAAAGGTGTAGAAAAATGTCTGTTAATAATTCGTTAATTTAATGTAGCACTTAATTAATCAGTACTATCTAAAAATAATTCTATAAAAATAGGAAATAATCAACGATAACGCGTATAGATTTTGTTGAAGCAATAGCAGGAAGTAATTTATAACTGTCGGTCAATAAAATAATAAAAGCTGTAAGTTGCACATATATAGATTAATCAATTTTTAAGTTATATAGCTTTATTAATAGCAGCATTTTACACATATTTCCCTATATGAGAATCTATTTGATTATTATATTTGATTATTAAATGAGGATCTTTAACTACATTTTAGTTTTTTATTATCCATGAGTCCAATCTAAAAACCATTTTTATCAGTTTTAAAAAAAGTCTAATTGATAACTCTTTATAGTATAAGCAATTATATATCATATATTGTGTAAAAATTATAAAAAATAACAATTTAAGGCCTTTTTTGAGTTTTATATTATAGAAACTGTGAAATATATTGACATAAAGTTGTCATTATGTTTATAGTAAGAGAGTAAAAAATGAATGATTGATAAATGGTAAAGTTTCAATAGTAACAGGTGGCAACTTTCATAGGAATACAATATGTATTAAATAGTAGTATTATTTAATATTCTTCGAATGTAAAGATAGATATAGATTAATATTGGATTGTAATTATCTTTTTGAGAGAGTCAGTATAATCCTTGTCGAAGATTGTCATCTATGCAAAAGGAAAAATCCTTTACTGATTACAGGTTAAGCCATTAATGAATGGCAATGATATAAAATTACAGATATGGTTTAACTTTTTATTATAACTGGAATTTTTTCTATTAAAAGGGCGATTAGCTCAGCTGGATAGAGCGCTGGCCTCCGGAGCCAGAGGTCGTGGGTTCGAATCCCACATCGCCCGAAGGATTTTTTCTGCCATAACAATTAGTTACCTGCTTTAAAGCCTTCGGAGAAAAGGGTTAAGATTGTCACAATGTAACAAGAATGTGACAAATCTGACCCAAAAGGAATATCATGAGACGGCCATACTATCTTATAAGACGTGGTGAATACTGGTACTACCGGCTCAATCGAGAATCAGGTCTTGTTAAAAACGACGGACATACATGGCATACTACAGGCTGTAAAAAACGAAAGGATGCCGAAAGTTTTATGGAGGACCTCCTTTTCTCAGGTAATCATTCTCCAGAGAAGCCTGCCAGACATCAATCGTTTCGTCAATATGCTGTACCATTTTTCAACTGGGGCTATTGTCCTCATATTCGACGGCTACGGGAAGAAGGAAAGAGCATCACCCGACGTCATGCCAAAATACAGCGACAGCGACTAGAAAAGCATATTCTAACCGATCCTTTTGCAGATAAAAGACTTTCTGAAATTTCCCGTGCTGATGTATTAGATTTACGTTCAAGATTACTGGCGAAGAATTCACCGGCTACAGTTAATAAAGCCATGGGTATAGTAAAGGTAATATTTCGAGAGGCTTTATACAGAGAAGAGATTAACCGTGACCCTACAGAAGGTGTGGGCAAGATAAAGGAAAGGAAAAAAGAGAGGGGAGTTTTCACTGGTAAGGAACTTAAAGCTTTTTTTCCGGATCATGGGTATGATCCATGGCAGGATATTTATGATTATACTTGTTTCTATCTAGCTGCTGTAACAGGGCTTCGTAGAGGAGAGATACTGGCACTCCGATGGAAACATATTAACTTTGAAAAGCAGGTTCTCATAGTGAGCGAGGCTTGGAAAGGTGGAAATGAGTTTGGGTCTCCAAAATGGGATCATAGTCGTATTGTTCCACTTTCTTCAAGAACCGTTAACAAGCTGTTGCAACTTCAGAGTGCATCGATCCGAATTAGCCCTGATGACTTTGTTTTTTGTTATGACAATGGTTTGCACTTCGGTGAAACATGGTGGCGAAAACGTTTTTGCAGGGCAATGGATCGAGCAGGAATCAACTGGCGTTCCCGAAACCTTACACCTCATTCATTCAGGCATACAATAAACACAATTGTACGAAACTCAGGTCATGATCCGGCAAAGATTCGAGCAGTACTTGGTTGGATGGATGAGACTGTTCAGGATAATTATACCCACTGGGATTTGGACAACCTCAAAGCATGGGCTGACATAGTAGATGAAATCTGGAAGGATTGAATTATTGATTTGGTAAATAACCTTATTTTTTTGCAAACCCACACCCAATGGGGGGATAATTAATAAAATAATCTCGCAATATTGGTTCTCATATCAATAGAAATATATTGACATATTGTACATACAATATATTATTATTTATATGGAATTTGAATGGGATAAAAAGAAGAACCAAAGTAATATTAAAAAGCACGGTATTGATTTTAATTATGCTAAAATCATTTTTAACAGTATAAGAGTTACTGCTATTGATAAAAGAAAAGATTATGGTGAAATAAGAAAGATAAGCATTGGAAAAATAGATTCTCAAATATGTGTAGTTGTTTACACTGAACGAGAAGATGTAATAAGGATTATTTCAGCGAGAAAAGCAAATAAAAGAGAAAGGAGGAGATTTTATGAGTTCATCAATGAAACAAAAACCGAATAAGATTGAGGAGATAAAAGATGAAGATATAAATTACTCAGATATTCCAGAGCTTGACGAAGAGTTTTGGAAAAATGCTGTAATAGAATATCCCAAGAAGAAAAGGCCAGTTACAATAAGGTTAGATGTTGATATCCTTGAATGGTTTAAATCTATGGGAAAAGGTTATCAAACTAAAATTAATGCAATCTTAAGGTCTTACTATGAAGCTCATAAAAAGAGAAAAGTATCATAAAATTGACCACGCTAGCCCACATTAGGGGGAATAGTGAACATTCTATATATTGAAAGATTTTTCCTTTTTAACTCATTGTAATTTCCTTTACATGAAGTTATATCAAATTAACCAGAGGTTGAGTTACAGATGGATAAAGTTGTCTAAATAAATTATTTTAGGCACTAATATATAATTATGTTACATTAATTAGGTTTAGAATAATGATTATAAATGTATGATGATAAAAAAGTTAGTAAACATGGGTAATTCTTATGAAATCGATTTTTAAAAAACCAAAGGTTTTTA